>CALLQM010000325.1 GCA_938014855.1 uncultured Clostridia bacterium
GTGCGATTCAAACCATTGATAACGGTTCAAACATAGCGGATATTACGGCAAAATCACTGGATAGTGTTGTAAGCGGTGTCAAAGAGGTTGCGAATACAGTTGAACGGATTTCCAACGCCTCCAACGAACAAGCAATGGCAATTGTTCAGGTAACACAGGGGCTTGACCAAATTTCGAGTGTTGTCCAAACCAACTCCGCTACCGCAGAAGAAAGCGCGGCCGCAAGTGAAGAACTCAGCGGACAGTCGCAAGTTCTCAAAGCGATGGTAAATGAATTCCACCTTAAGGAGTCGGTTGAGAATTCTCAAATTGATTCCCAAGAGGAACCGGATGAGGAAACGCAAGAATACATAACCAACAAATACGAATAAACTTTTTTACTCAGGGAAACGAAAAGGACTCGTTTCCCTGAACTTTTTCTTGCATGTTTCGTAATTACCTTTGCTCTTTTGTCTTGGTTTGATAAATTCTGTCCTATTTTGATAAAATGTGGTAAAATAGATGGGAATACAAAATCGGGAGAAGTGAAATGAATTTGATCCAGACAAAAAAACTTATTGAATTTTTACATGCCATTTGCAAAAACCTGCTTGTTTTCTTTAGATGGCTGATTGCTGCGGTTTTAACCGGTTGTTTTATTGGATTCGTTGCGAGTTTGTTTAGTCTTGCGCTCCAGTATGTTACGAGTTTTCGTATCGCGCACGGTTGGACTTTGTGGTTGCTGCCATTGGCAGGTGTACTAATCGTATTGATATACCGTGCGAGTAATATCAAGAAACCTCGAGGCACAAATTTAGTCATTGAAGCGGTAAGGTCTCCAGAAGAATTACCTGCCAGAATGGCCCCTCTCATTTTTGTATCCACGGTTTTGACACATCTGTTTGGCGGTTCTGCCGGACGCGAGGGAGCTGTTCTGCAAATTGGAGGAAGTCTTGCGAATGTTTTGGGCAAATTTTTACGGTTGGATGATGAAAAATCAAAGACCATTATGATTATGTGCGGCATGAGTGCCGCATTTTCCGCTTTATTTGGAACACCGGTGACGGCAACGGTATTTGCTATGGAATTGATTAGTGTAGGTGTAATGTACTATTCCGCATTGGTTCCGTGCGCGATGTCTTCTGTAGTTGCTTTGGAAATCGCACATATGTTAGGAATTACTCCTACCGTATACCAAGTAATTGGAATTCCGGAAATCGGAATGCTCAGCATTATTCGTGTGCTCGTTCTGTCCCTATTTTGTGCAGGTCTGAGTGTACTATTTTGTTTCTGTCTACATAAATCAGAATGGCTTTATGAAACCTACATTCCAAATCAATATTTGCGTGCGGCGGCTGGCGGCATTTTGGTAATTGTTCTTACCTTTGTTTTTCAGACTCGCGATTACTTGGGAGCAGGCGGGGATATCATTATGCGCAGCTTTCAGGGTGAGGCACAGCCGTGGGCATTTGCACTCAAATTACTGTTTACTGGGGTGACTTTGGGGGCACGCTTCAAAGGCGGAGAAATCGTACCGAGCTTTTTTGTTGGTGCGACGTTTGGATGCTTCTTTGGCGGTCTAATAGGACTGCATCCGTCGTTTGGGGCGGCAATTGGATTGGCGGCATTGTTTTGCGGAGTTACCAATTGCCCAATTACGACGTTGATGCTGTCATTTGAACTGTTTGGGTTTACCGGGTCGCTCTATTTTCTGCTTGCAGTAGCGGTAAGCTATATGCTTTCCGGATATTACAGCCTATATAGTGCGCAGAAAATTGTTTATGCCAAGACGAAGCCGCTCTTTATTAATCGTTGCGCAAATTAGCCAAAATTCATTTATTTTACAAAATTTTTGAAATTTCTTGCAAAATGGTACAAAAATGGTATAATGATAAGTATCATGGGGAAATGTTTCGAATTTTGAATTAGGAAGTGTCATCATGACTTTTGGCAATGAAAATAAAGATTTTGACGTGATTAGTTTCGGTGAGATTATGTTGCGTCTTTCTCCTACTGGTATGGATCGTCTTTCTCAGTGTGAAACTCTTGAAAAGAGACCGGGCGGCAGCGAACTGAACGTTGTATCTGGAATATCTCTGCTCGGTTTGCGTACAGGAATTGTAACAAAAGTGCCGGACAATGATATGGGCCAATTTATTAAAAATAAAATCCGCTTTTATGGCGTCAGCGATGACTATCTAATCTATGACGATTCTGAAAACCGTCGAATTGGCATTTACTATTATGAAAGCGGAGCGTATCCGCGTAAGCCCGCGGTTATGTACGACCGTGCTTATTCATCGATCAATAGCATTCATATTAATGAGATTGACCCAAAAATCTACAACGATTCTCGTGTTTTTCACACAAGTGGAATTTCCTTGGCGCTCGGTGAAAATTGCCGTAAAACAGCGATAGAACTGATTAAACGCTTTAAACAGCAGGGCGCTTTGATTTCGTTTGACGTCAATTACCGTGCAAATTTGTGGAGCGAAGAAAAAGCACGCAAAACGATCTACGAAATTTTGCCTTACATTGATATTTTGTTTGTTTCGGAAGAAACTTCCCGCCGCATGATGCAGCGCACCGGCACCATGGAGGAAATTATGCGTGGTTACTGCCAGGAATTTGGTTGTAAAGTGGTTGCATCTACTCATCGTAAGGTGAAAAGTCCAAAATGCCATTCGTTCAATTCCACAATCTATCTGAGTGAATCGGATACGTTCTATACCAGTAAACCGTTTGAAGATATCGACGTAATCGATCGCATCGGCAGCGGAGATGCTTATGTTGCGGGGGCGCTGTTTGGCTTGCTTAAATATCATGATGTCAAAAAGGCAGTGGAATTCGGAAACGCAATGTCTGCGGTTAAAAATACAATTGTAGGTGATATGCCGGCTTCTGATTTTGAAGAAATCGACCGCGTGATTGCACTGCATAATTCCGGTAATGCCGGAGATGAACTCAATCGATAATAATCAACGGGAAAATTGTCGTTCATGGCAATTATCCCGTTTCGTTTTTATGGAAATTTTTATAAACGGGTTGACAGATTGCATTTGTTTGCTATAATTAAAGAAAACTTTTTATCTGTGGAGGCTGTTATGGTTCACCTGTCTTCAAAACAGAATCGATTTTATGGCTTTTTTAGCTGGGGCTTTTTCTTTAGCACCGGTTTTATTTGCTGTGGAAAAGATTGTGTTTTTGAGTAAAGGCGTTCCTGGGGTAAAATAGCCGAATGGAATGATACTTGAGAGAACTCATTGACGCAATGGGTTCTCTTTTTGTTTACAAAAAAACCGGACCCATGTAATTGGAATTTTGGGAGGAAACGATATGATCGTAATTATGAAACGCGGAACATCGCAAAAGCAGATTGATGACTTAACAAATCAAATAACTTCAAAAGGTGTAGAAGTCAATCCAGTTGTCGGTAAGGATCTTATTATTCTAGGGCTGGTGGGAGATACCAGCCGAATTGATGATTCTTGGATTGAGGCCAACCGAAACGTTGAGCGCGTCATGCACGTTGCCGAGCCGTTTAAAAAAGCGAATCGCATGTTTCATCCCGCACCGACGGTTGTAACGGTTGGCGAAAACAAAATTGGTGACAGCAGGATTGCGATGATTGCAGGACCTTGCTCGGTGGAAAACGAACAGCAGATCTGCTCGATTGCAGAAGATGTAAAACGTATGGGAGCCAACTTCCTGCGCGGTGGTGCATTTAAACCTCGTACAAGTCCTTATGCATTTCAGGGGCTCAAATACGATGGCTTGGAACTACTGAAAGAGGCGAGAAACGTAACGGGACTGCCCATTGTGACAGAAATCATGTCGCCCTATGATATTGAGATTTTTGAGCGGGATGTAGACGTCATTCAAGTTGGGGCGCGCAATATGCAGAACTTTGAATTGCTCAAAGAATTGGGTCATACACGCAAACCAATTCTGCTTAAGCGCGGACTTTCCGCAACCGTTGAAGAGTGGCTGATGTCGGCAGAATACATTATGTCCGGCGGCAATGAAAACATTATCCTCTGTGAACGCGGAATTCGTACGTTTGAAACCTATACGCGCAATACGCTGGATTTGTCAGCAATCCCAGTGATTAAAAAGTTTAGTCACCTGCCGGTTGTAGTTGACCCAAGCCATGCAACGGGCAAATGGTGGATGGTCGAGCCGCTGGCAAAAGCGGCGGTAGCGGTGGGAGCCGACGGGCTGATCATTGAAGTACACAATGATCCGGCCAATGCCCTGTGTGACGGACAGCAGTCGATCAAGCCCAGTGTGTATGGTGAACTGGTGAAGGAATTGCGCTCGATTGCCAGCGCGGTAGGACGAGAAATTTAGACGACCACGAATAAATCACAAAAGCAGGATGGAGACTGGATATGGCAGATTTAAACGATTACCGCAAAGAGATTGACGAGATCGATGCACAAATGATTGCACTTTTTGAGCGTCGGATGGATGTCGTGCGTAAGGTTGGACAGTACAAACAGGAACATAATCTTTCTGTTTTGCAGACGGGCAGAGAACAGGCGGTGTTACAGAGAGCTGCGGAAAACTTAACAAATCCGGACTATGCGGCAGATGCAAAGCAATTTATGCGTGCCGCTATGGAAATCAGCCGTGCGGCTCAGCACCGTAATCAGCAAACATTTAAGCAAGCCAACAAACAGCCTGCTATGATTAAAGGAAAAGTTGGGTTTCAGGGTGTGCCCGGTTCCTTTTCCGAACAGGCTCTGATTGATACGTTTTCTGCGGAGCAGGAGCACATTGCCTGCAAAGAATTCCGCGATGTATTTGATGCACTGCGGGATGGCAAAATCGATTATGGGGTTCTTCCGATTGAGAATTCGTCCTCCGGTGCAATATCAGCGGTTTATGATTTACTGGCATGCTATGGATTTGCGATTGTCGGGGAACGCCTTTTAAAAGTAAGCCACAATTTGGCGGCGGTTTCGGATGCATCCATTCATACGATTGAGCAGGTTTATTCCCATGAACAGGGACTGCTTCAAAGCAGTGAATTCCTTTCCGGTCACGCTGATTGGACGCTGATTCCACAGCAAAATACAGCGGTCAGTGCCAAATATGTTGCAGAATCAAACGATCTGACCAAAGCCGCGGTTTGCAGTGCCCGAGCAGCTGAACTTTACGGTCTTAAAATACTTGCCCGTGATATTCAAAACAATCATAAGAACACAACCCGGTTTATCATTGTGGGACGTGAATTGCAAACAAACGATGCGGACAAAGTCAGCTTGATGTTTACATTAGATAACGAATCCGGTACGTTATATCAGACTTTGCGCTATTTTGCAGAACAAAAGATTAATCTTGTTAAAATTGAATCGCGTCCAATTCCGGATGCGCTTTGGAATTATCGCTTTTATTTAGACTTTGAAGGGAACATCGATAGTGAGCAAGTGAAAACAACACTCAGCGCAATTGCGCAAAATGCAAAAGATTTTCGCATTTTGGGTGCTTATCAATCCGATAAATCCTAATAAATAGAAAAAGAGCCGGCTCTCTTTCCGGCTCAAACTTTAGAGCGGTGCATTCTCACATTTGTGGATGCACCGTTTTTGATTATGCTTCTTTTATAGAAAAAACGCGAATGGCATCTTTTAAATTTTTAGACATCGCCTCGGCCGCCCAAATCGGAATATCGTGGTAATAAAAAGTATCGTTCGGTGAAGTCCCGGCCAATCGGGTAATGATTTCATGTCCACCTGCAAGGGGCATGTATGTGTAGTAGTTTATTTTTGTGAGGCCGCCCGCAAACTCTTCTTTTGCCAAACAGTTGGAGCCATGCATAATAAGCGGTATATTGATAGCTTGTTTGATTTGGCGGATTCGGTTTAAATCCAAAACCGGCTTTGTTTTATAAAAGCCTTGTGAAGTGCCAAACGAGATAGCCAATGCATCTACTTTTGTGCTTTCCACAAAGTTTTTAGCGACACCGGGATTGGTGTATATACTATTAACTGCTTTCCACTTTTTGCTGTTTTCTGATGAGAAAATCTGTCCCAGTTCTGCCTCAACGGAAACCCCGCTGGAATGTGCGATGCGAACCATTTCTTCTGTCTGTGCAACGTTGGTTTCAAAATCGTATCCGGAAGCATCGTACATGACTGAACAGAATCCTAAGCGAATTGCTTTCAGACACATTTCAAAAGAAGTACTGTGATCTAGATGTACGCAGACGGGAACCATTGCTTTTCTAGCAATATCCAGCATGATCGGTGCAATAATCTCAATTGGAATCATACTGTTATGTATTTCTGCATGACTTAGAATGACCGGACATTGGATTTCTTCTGCTGATTTTATAACTGCTGTGATGGTCTCAAGGTTGGGACAGTTAAATGCTCCGACCGCAAACTTTTTTTCTTTTGCTTCACTTAATAGTTTTTTCAACGATACCAGCATGGTTCCTCACTCCGTTTCAAAATTTAGATCTGCTAATGCAGAATCTGATTCCTGCGTTATGAATACTGAGACTGTTCCAACTCTTGCATACAGCAAGTACGATCATTGTGTTTGTAACCGTATTAGATCTCTTCTATATACAGTATACTCGTCCACCTTTGTAAATTATTACTGCAAAATAGACAGGTTGTATAAGGAAGCATCTATATAATATATTAAATCATTACAAAAAAATAGCAAACCAATTACTTCCAAATGGCGCAAAATACGATGGAAAGAAAAAAACCGCCAAAAAGATAAAAAATCCTCGTTGATTTTTTATAGTAAATTCTGCGCATGATATAGTATAGAATATAAGATTTTAAAGCAGAGGTGTTCAAATGTATCCGGAACGAATCTACTACGAGCCTGCTATTGTAAATTATGAATTGGGTGAAATATTAAAGCAAAAATTTAATCAGGTTGAATGGATTCCAATTGAAAACCATAATAACATCCCGCAGCTTCGAAGCAATTCCAATAAAGAATTTGGGAAGATGAAACGCTACATTATTATTGGCGTGCGCAAAACGCATAAGTATGTGGAAAATCATAAAGTATCCGATTTTTTGGTGCCATATACATCTTCGGGTTGTAGTGCGGCTTGTCTTTATTGTTATCTGGTTTGCAACTACAATAAATGCTCCTATCTGAGGCTGTTTGTCAACCGTGAACAAATGATGAAAAAGCTGCTGAAAACTGCGGCAGGGGCATCAAAAGATTTAACATTTGAAATTGGAAGCAACAGCGATTTGGTTTTGGAAAATACCATTACCGATAATTTGATTTGGACAATTGAACGATTTGCAAAACAAGAAAAAGGATACATTACATTTCCCACAAAGTTTGATATGGTCGAACCATTGCTTAGTTTAAACCACCGTGGTAGAATTATTTTTCGTATGAGTGTGAATCCGCCGGATATTATTAAAAAAGTAGAGTTTGGAACATCACCTCTAAAAAACCGCATCCACGCACTCAATCAAATGTGCGAAGCCGGCTATAAAATTGGACTGTTGATTGCGCCGGTCGTATTGCTGGAGGATTGGAGGACATTATATGGACAACTGATTCAACAGCTTGCGGACGAGCTTTCCTCAAAAGCAAAACAAGGGTTGATTATAGAAATTATATTTATGACTTACAGCTATGTACACCGTGCAATTAATAGCGAAGCGTTTCCAAATGCGGTGGAATTGTACGACAAATCATATATGACTGGTCGAGGTCGTGGGAAATATTGTTATCGCGACGAACTTCGTACAGAAGCAGAACAATTTTTGCGGCAGCAAATTGCTGAAAAATTAGGAGAAAGTACAATTTTATATGTAGTGTGATTGTTAGCAGAAAATAAACCGGCATATTGCAGCATTTAGGTAAAATCGTTCAAAGCCCCCTGTTATAGGATCAAAACTATAACAGGGGGCTTTTTCATGCAAGTAAGCGTGTAATGCTTAAAAGATAGTGAAATGATTTGTGTTTTGTTTAAAAACAGTTCATCAAAATTAGAAACAAAATAATAGCAGACAACTAAACAAAATTCTAAAATTACGCTTAAGTTTTATTAAACTAGACCTATAGTTTAATAAATAAAATTGTAGTATCTTAATTTCTATGTAGTTATAATGCAAAAAGAAAGGTTTTTAAATGGCTTAAAGCGTTAAGCTCAGCGATAATAAGAATTAAATTAAAACAGACATTATGTTTACTAAACATAATGTCTGTTTATGTTGATTTAGTTAGGACATTTTAAAAGCTAAAAGGAAGTTTATTAATCTTTACAAGTGTTAAATTCATTAAAATTTAAACATAACGCATTAAAAATTACAAATATTTAACTATTTTATAGAAATAATACTTAAAAATCAATACAAAAAAACTAACAATAATAAGTTGTCATTTTCTTTTAAAATAAACAAAAATCAAATTATTTAAACAAATATCCAATAAATTTATTGAAAAAACAAAAAATGGTGTTATGATTCAATAAAATGAAAGCGACAGGAGTGACGCTTTTATTCAAAATGACCGATAACTGTTAGGAGGATCTTAATTATGAGAAAATTGTTATCTAGCTTGCTTGCTGGTGCAATGGTGGTCTCGCTTGCCGCTTGCGGTGGTGCGAAGACAGAAACTACATCAACTGACAAATCTTCTTCGCAGCCTGCTGCATCATCTTCTGCATCAGAAGCGGAAGGAGAAGATGGAGAAGGAATGACCCCGAAAAAAGTTGCGGTTATCCGGAATCTGACTTCAGATGATCATACGAAGCAATTTTTACAAGGATGTGTAAGTGAGGGCGAATCCTTTGGCTACACGGTCGACACCTTTATTTCGGATGGTGACGATGCGAAAATGCAGACTCTTGTTGAGCAGGCCATTCAGAAAAATTACGATGGATTGATTATTTCCCATGGTAAGGCTGACTATTCCTATGACATGCTGAAACCAGCGGTTGATAAAGGTATGAAAGTTGTTACATTTGACACGGTTGCTGAAAAAGACGGTGTACAGCTTGAAGGAATCACTTCAACTGCGCAAGATGACGAAAAGCTTGCGATTCTTTCGCTTGACGAACTGGCGGCACTTGGTAAAGACGGACAACCTGCTAAAGTTATAAAAGTTTGGTATGGCCCTGGAGTTCCGCCGCTGGATAAACGTAACGTGATCTATCAGCAAATGGAAAAAGAAGGCAAAATTGAAACAGTTGAAAATATTGGACCTTCCAACCTTCAGAATACACAGGGCGATGTTGCAAACGGTTTGGCCGCAGTATTGCCGAAGTACAAAGAAGGAGAAGTAGACGGAATTTGGGGCTCTTGGGATGAACTTGCAAAAGGTGCGCTGACAGCTCTTAAAGATTCCAACCGTACTGATATTCCGATGATTTCCATCGACGTTTCTAATCAGGACATCAACTTGATGCGTGAACAGCCGGATGTTTGGAGAGCAACAGCGGCAGTTGACCCGAAACTGATTGGCGTTGTCGACATGAGACTGCTTGCGAAGAAATTTGCAGGTGAAGAGACTCCCGAAACCTATAATTTGGAAGCGAAACTCATTAAAGCCGAAATCCTTAAGGAAGATACGACTATGGATAGCTTGAAAGAAATCGTAGACGGCTGGGGCGTTTCGGATGCATTTGATGAGCCTTGGATGCAGGAGCTGAGAGAAGCAAATAAATAATGATTATTCCTGAATTTTAACGGCATGGGCGGGGAGGAAAGATACACTCCATCTTCCCTTTCCGCCTTTTTAGTAAAAAACAGGGGACAGATGGGACGAATTTAGATCGAAAGATGCTGTAATCCGGCATGAAATACTTCTGCTGATGGATGTGATGAGATGGAACAATTGAAGAAAATGCCCAACACATCAATTGAATCTGATGAGAAGAAACAATTGAAACGTACGAAATTGGAAATGCGCGACATATCAATTGAGTTCCCGGGGGTAAAGGCGTTATCGAATGTGGACTTTGATATGGAAAGTGGCAAAATTCACGCACTGATAGGGGCAAATGGTGCCGGAAAATCGACATTGATGAAAGGGGTGTCCGGCGCATACAACCACTATGTGGGGAAAATTTTTATTGATGGCAAAGAGGAGATCATTCGATCTCCAAAAGACGCAAAACTGCTTGGTATTGAAATTGTTTATCAAGAGGTTGATACGGCATTAATTCCTTATTTAAGCGTAGCGGAAAATATTATGCTCAATCACCTCGTAAATAGGATGGGTAAAAAACAAACGGTGGATTGGATTAAAATCCATAAGTCTGCAAAACAAGCACTTAAAAAATTAAACATGGAAATCGACACTAAAAAGCTGGTATCTGAACTGACGCTTGCGCAAAAGCAGATGGTTCTGATTGCAAGAGCGGTCGTGGAAGATTGCCGCTTTCTTATATTAGATGAGCCGACAGCTCCTCTTAGTAATTCGGAAACAGAGGAACTATTTCGGATTGTCCGCGATTTGGCTAAAAACAATGTGGGAATTATTTTTATTTCCCATCGACTTCCTGAGCTGTTCATAATCTGTGAAAGTGTAACCATCATGAAAGACGGCATGGTCGTTAAGAATATGCCGATTGATGAAACGGTAACGGCAAAACAGATTGTGGAACTGATGCTCGGACGAAAATTTGAAGAAAATTTCCCCAAAAAGCAGGTTCCAATTACAGATGTTGTGCTTGAAGTTGAGAATTTAACAGAACAGCACCATAAAGTAAAAAATGTATCGTTCAACGTGCGGCGCGGCGAAATCGTTGGAATTTCAGGACTTGTTGGGGCAGGGAAAACCGAATTATGCAAGACTTTATTCGGAGCACTGCGCCGTCAGTCCGGAACGGTAAAACTTGACGGCAAAGAAGTGGTCGTAAAAGCACCGCATGATGCGGTGCGCAAAGGTTTTGCACTTGTGCCGGAAGAACGAAGAAAAGAAGGCGTTTTGGTAGCAGAGCCGGTATATTCGAACCTTTCGGCAGCATCATTAGATACATACTGCAACCAAGCGGGTTTCATTAAAAAGACAAAAGAAAAACAAATGGCAGTTCAAATAATTCAGGATTTGGGAATAAAAACACCTTCTGAGAATCAAAAAGTTGCATTTCTTTCCGGAGGTAATCAGCAAAAGGTTGCGGTTGGAAAATGGTTGGTTGCCGATGCGGAAGTGTATTTATTTGACGAGGCGACAAAAGGCGTGGATGTGGCTGCAAAACATGACATCTTTGAATTGATCGAGCGGCTAGTGGCCATGGGCAAGGGAGTTATCTATGCATCCAGCGAACTTTCCGAGATTTTGGCCATTACAGACCGGACTTATGTAATGTATGACGGCGAGATTCGCAAAGAATTAAAAACCTCGGAAACAACGGATGAAGAAATCCTTTACTACTCTACGGGAGGTCATTGAGATGTCAACAAAATTAAATAGAGCGAAGCCAAAATTTAATACAATGGATTTTGTTTCCAAATGGGGAACGGTATTAGCGCTGGTCTTGCTGTTTATCTTCTTTTCAATTAAAATGCCCAGTACTTTTTTGACCGCAAGTAATATGGTAACCGTTTTCCGCAGTTTTTCAATCACTTGTGTTATAGCAATCGGTGTTACCGTATCACTTACGGTAAACGGATTTGACCTTTCGGTCGGTTCGGCGGCTACCTTGTCCGGAACGTTAATGATGACATTTTTTATTTGGTATAAAATGTCGACGATTCCCTCGATTGTTTTAGGACTGATTATTGCATTATCCGTCGCATTAGTAAATGCGTTCCTCATTGTAAAATGCAAGATTCCGGATACGCTGGCAACTCTTTCGTCTATGTTTATTTTTGAAGGCGTTGCTATGACGTATGCCGGCGGTGGTTCCGTAACAGAAAACATGTCACGGCTGGATGGAACTCCGACGGAAGGCACCGTACCTGAAGTATTTAAAATGTTGGGAAAATCGCCATGGATCATTATTATTATGCTGCTGGTCGTAATTGTGGTGCATATTTTTCTAACCTATACAAAACACGGCCGCTATATGTATGTAGTCGGCGGAAACATTGAAGCGGCACGTTTGTCCGGTATCCCGGTTGAGCGTTATCGTGCCCTTGCTTATATTCTTTCAGCGTTCTTTGCGGCAATCGGCGGTATGATGCTGTCGGCTCGCGTAGGTGCTGCGCAGATCAATGCCGGCGCAGGCTATTTGATGCCTTCGGTTGCAGCAGCCTTTATCGGTTTCTCGGTGGCGGGTGTAGGCAAACCAAACGCAATCGGTACGTTTATTGGAGCTTTGCTAATCGGTATTTTGGAAAACGGCTTGGTTATGATGTCGTTCCCGTATTATGCGATTAACATTGTAAAAGGTCTTGTACTGGCGCTTGCTTTGGCATCGACCTATTTCCGTCAAAAAGATTAAGTTATAGTTGTATATTTCAATATTGGAGGTTACGATATATGTCTCGTTATGATACGTACTTTTTAATGAAAACACCGGATGTCCCTGCATATGTTCAAGAAAAGCTGTCGTTTTTTCCTGCGGATGCACAGTTAGAATGTAAAGAAATTGGTGACGGAAACCTGAACTATGTGTTCCGTGTAAAAGATAAGAATACCGGCAAATCAATCATTATTAAACAGGCTGGAGAAGTTACCAGAATTTCAAAAGACATGAAACTGTCCACTGACCGCGGACGGATTGAAGCGAAAATTCTTGGAATTCAGGGCAAATATGCTCCGGGGCTGGTTCCGGAAGTTTATCTGTATGACGAAGTGATGTGCGCCATGTTGATGGAAGATATGGTTGAACATTCTATGATGCGTACCGCTTTGATGAGACATGAAAAATTCCCGCGTTTTGCCGATGATATTTCCACCTTTATGGTCAATTCATTACTGCTCACAACCGATGTGGTGATGGATCATAAAGAGAAAAAAGAAAACGTCAAGAGCTTTATTAATCCCGATCTTTGTGAGATTACAGAGGATTTGGTTTATACCGAACCTTATAATGATTGCAAACATCGGAACAATGTATTCCCGCCAAATGCCGAATTTGTAAAAAAAGAACTCTACGAAGATAAGGAACTACATTTAGAAATTGCAAAATTGAAATTTGATTTTCTTAATAATGCGCAGTCACTGATTCATGGTGATTTGCATTCCGGGTCTATTTTTATCAATCAGAATCATACGTTTGTGTTTGACCCTGAATTTGCATTTTATGGTCCAATGGGCTATGATGTCGGCAATATTATTGCAAATATGCTGTTTGTTTGGGCCAATGCAGATGCAACAATGGAAGATGCGGCACAGCAGGAAGATTACAAAACATGGGTGGAAATCACAGTAAAAGATATTGTGGATATGTTTATTGAGAAATTCAAAGAGGCTTATCGGAACAATGTCAGCGATTTGATGGCGAAAACCGATGGTTTTTTGAATTGGTACTTAGGTACCATTCTTGCAGATACAGCTGGTGTCTGCGGATTGGAAATGAATCGCCGCATGGTTGGTATGGCAAATGTAAAAGACATCACAACCATTCCGGATGAAAACAAACGCGCTCGTGCAGAACGTATTATTATTACAATGGCAAAAGACTGTATTAAGAATCGTCAGCAGTTTATAAATGGAGAGTGCTATATTGATGCACTGAAACGTGCAGTTGCCAAAGTGGATAAATAAACCAGCAGAAAGGGGATACATAAATGGTAGAAACAAATAAAACAATTTTAGATTATGATACAGTTTCATTAGATGATGAAAAAAGTGAACTCGTAATCATTGACCAAACGCAGCTCCCGTACAATATTGAGATCCTTCATCTCAAGACTCAAAAGGAAATTTGGACCGCCATTTACCTTCTTCAGGTTCGCGGAGCACCGGCAATTGGTGTGGCTGCTGCAATTGGCATCTATCTAGCAGCCAAAGAGATCAAGGCGGACGATTACGATAGCTTTTATGCACAGTTTGTAAAGGCGAAAGATTACTTGGATTCGGCTCGTCCGACTGCGGTCAATCTATCTTGGGCACTGCGCAGAATGGAAGCATGTGTAAAAGCGAACAGCACCAAGAGCATTGCGGAAATCAAAGAAGCACTGCACAAAGAGGCAGTGGCAATTCGTGAAGAAGATATTTGGGTCTGCAAAACAATTGGTGAATATGGTCTGAGCCTCATTAAAGACGGCGACGGACTTCTCACACACTGCAACGCTGGCCAGCTTGCCACCGTAAAATATGGAACAGCAACCGCACCAATGTACCTTGGTCACGAACGCGGCTATCATTTTAAGATATTTGCAGATGAAACACGTCCCTTGCTTCAGGGCGCACGTTTGACTGCATATGAACTGCATTCGTCAGGACTGGATGTTACGCTTATTTGTGATAACATGGCGGCTTCGGTGATGAAAAAGGGCTGGGTAAATGCTGTATTTGTCGGATGTGACCGTGTGGCTGCTAATGGAGATACTGCCAATAAGATCGGCACATCTTCGGTAGCCATTGCAGCGAAGCGTTATGGTATCCCTGTTTATATCTGCGCTCCGACCTCCACAATTGATATGAATACAAAAACCGGTGACGATATTCATATTGAACTGCGTCCAGATAAAGAGATTACCGAAATGTGGTATTCCAAACGCATGGCTCCAGAAGGGGTTAAGGTATTTAACCCATGCTTTGATGTGACCGATAACGATTTGATTGCTGGTATCATCACAGAATATGGGATTGCAAGAGCACCTTATACGGAATCTTTAAAGGAAATATTCCGCAAAAAAGAACAAGCAGCCCAAAACGGTGATAAATAAATAAAAAAGCGGGCGGCTTTTAAACCGCCCGCTTTTTTTATCATTTTGCGAATTGGCTACTTTGCAGCATCATAAAGAGTGACGCCATACTGAGTTAAAAAGTCTTTCCATTCAGAGTCCAAAGATTTGTCCGTAATGATTCCTGTAATGTCATCATATCCGCAGATGCTGATAAAGGATGTTTTGTCAAATTTCGAATAATCAGCTACAACATAGACTTTATTGGAACGCTGAATGATTTTCTGCCGCACCTCGGAAACTTGTTCATTTGAATCGGTGATGCCATGCTGAAGACTGAGCGAACGGCAGGAAATAAAGGCTTTATCGACATAAAAACTATCCAGTGCATTCAGTGTACTGCGGCCAAGAAACGACATATACGGAGAAGAATAAATGCCGCCGATGGTGATTAGACGAATATTTTCGCAATTTGCCAACAGGTTTGTTACTTTTAATGAGTTAGTCAAAACGGTTATGCGCATATTTTGAACAGCTTCCGCAACGAACATCGCGGTAGTCGAAACATCAATAAAAATAGAATCGCCATTGTGGATGAGATCCAAGCATTTTTTCGCGATAGCTTCTTTACTTTCCACATAGGCGGTTTCCCGAATAGATATGCTGACCTCATTTTGAACACCATCCTGGATGAATGCTCCGCCATATGTTCGGGTAAGAAATCCTTCGTCTTCCAAAAGTTTCAAGTCTCTGCGAATGGTTTCTTCTGTTACAGAAAATTGGTCAGCAAGTTCGGAAACGGTGACGCTTTTCTTTTCAGTAATCAGATCTTTGATTTTATTTTTTCGTGTTACTGCAAGCATTTTAATCTGCTCCTTTGATATGATGTTGTTTTATAAAGATTTTAGGGCAATCACCAACTATATTATAATATACTTTTTCGTTTTGTAAACATAAAAATAAATAAAACAATAAAATAACGTAAAATCAAAAATAAATTATTGACAAAACAACACAAATGTTATAAAATTTAAGTATAAATTACGATTTTATTGTTATAACAGGAAGGGTAAAAAGGAGAGTGAGCGGGTGATTACAATAAAAGGCGTGCGCTATTTAAGTGATTTTGAAGCAAAAAAAGCCATCCTTGATATTGGAAAAAGGATGTTTGACCGAGGCTTTGTAGCGGCCAACGATGGAAATATTAGCTGTCGTGTGGGCCCAAATGCTCTTTGGACGACACCCACGGGGGTATCCAAAGGATTTATGACACAGGATATGCTCGTTAAAGTGGATTTAAACGGCAAGGTGATTCTTGGAAAAGGAAAACCATCTTCCGAACTAAAAATGCATCTGCGTGTATATCAAGAAAATCCGGAAGTAATGGGAGTAACACATGCACATCCACCGGTTGCCACTTCCTTTGCAATTGCGGGAATCAGCCTTGACAAAGCGATTTTGCCGGAAGCGGTGGTACAGCTTGGTTCCGTTCCGATTGCTCATTATGCAACACCGGGTACGCAGGAAGTGCCGGATTCCATTGCACCGTACTGCAAAACTCATAACGGTGTACTTTTGGCAAATCACGGTGCACTTTCATGGGGCAAAGATATTTATCAAGCGTACTATCGTTTGGAGTCCATGGAATATTATGCACAGGTTCTCATGTATACAGGAAATATCATTGGAAAAGCAAACGTATTATCCTGTCAACAGGTGGATGAACTGATTAATATTCGGCAGAAACTTGGAATCCAAGGCGGCGGAATTCCTCCCTGCACGGTACAGGCTACAAATACTTCGGATGTCGTGACTGCTTCGCCTTCCTCGCAGGCACCAGTACAGGCACGAGAGCAAGAACAGATAAGACAAGGTTCCGTACAAGCGCAGGTAGGACAAGGACCTGTACAAGACGTGCTAAGCCGGCAGATCGTTCCGCCAAAGCAGACTTCCGGACCGGATAACTGTGGCTGTACAAGCGCACCGCCGGTGTCCGATGCGGAAAAAGCAAAGGAAGAGATCATTGCGGAAGTAGTTCGCAGGGTAACTGAGAAAATAGCAATGAAAGGGTGATTGTATGCAGTTGGGAACCGCAGAAATTGAGTTGATTGTAAAGCAGGTGCTGCAAAATATTCAAGCAGCTTCACCTGAACAGATAAAGACGGTTGAACCAAAAGGAGATTGGGGCGTTTTTGATCGCGTAGAGGATGCAATCGATGCAGCTTATATCGCGCAAAAGAAGTACATAAAAGAGTTTCGGTTGGAAGATCGAGAAAAAATGATTGCGGCAATCCGAAAAGTATGTCGAGAGAATGTGGAATCCATTGCTCGAATGGTGCGTGAGGAAACGCGGCTTGGAAGATATGAGGATAAGATTCAAAAGCATACATTGGTTATTGATAAAACACCGGGACCTGAATGTTTAAGAACCAATGCAATCAGCGGCGATAATGGTTTAATGTTGGAAGAACCGGCACCATTTGGCTTAATTGGAGCAGTCACACCAACAACAAATCCAACAGAAACAATCATAAATAATGTGATTAGTATGATATCCGGCGGAAATTCGGTTGTGTTTAATGTGCACCCATCTGCAAAACGCTGCTGTGCTTATGTATTGCAGCTCATTAACAAAACCATTAAAGAAACCGGCGGCCCTGAAAATTTGGCTACCATGGTGAAAGATCCTACCATGGAAACCTGCAACATCATTTGTGCAAGCCCTAAGGTGCGTCTGATGGCAGGAACCGGTGGAATGGGAATGGTAAATACACTGCTTCGCTCCGGTAAAAAAACAATTGGTGCGGGAGCAGGAAATCCTCCGGTTATTGTGGATGAAACAGCAGATATTGACGCTGCAGCGCAGCAAATATTTCTTGGCGCATCGTTTGATAACAATTTGCTATGTCTTGCGGAAAAAGAAGTGTTTGTCAGCGAACAAGTAGCCAATCGGCTGATTGACGGATTGGCTCGTGAAGGTGCTTATCTGTTGAGTAAGGAACAGCTCATAAAAGTTACTGCAAACTGCCTGCTTTCCGACGGCGGCTGGCATGTCAACAAGAAATGGGTCGGACAAGATGCTGGACTCATATTGGAAGCGATTGGGGTTACCGGACATCGCGACTGCCGCCTGCTGATTTGTGAGACACCCCACGATCATCCATTTGTAACCGTAGAACAGCTGATGCCTGTTTTGCCGATTGTACGTTGTGCATCACTGGATCAGGCAATTGAATGGGCGGTGCAGGCGGAACACGGCAACCGACATACCGCCTCGATGTTCTCACAAAATGTTACAAATCTTACCCGATTTGCAAAAGAAATCGAAACCACAATCTTTGTAAAAAATGCGGCAACCCTTTCGGGTGTCGGATTTCAAGGCGAGGGATTCACGACAATGACGATTGCCGGACCTACCGGCGAGGGAATCACATGTGCCAGAAGCTTTACAAGACAAAGACGCTGTGTGCTCGCAGATGGCGGCTTCCGAGTGATATAAGCTTAGGCAGAATGGAAAGGAGTGTGCCGTCATGGCAAAAAAGCTGGCAATGGGCTTTTTGGAATGTGCTGGGTATGGTGCGGCACTGTATGCAATGGATAAAGCCTGCAAGGCGGCGCAAATCCGTATCCTTGGCATTGATACGATAAACCCCAAGGACAGCAGTGCTTTTATTCCCATGACAACACAAGTAAAATTTGAAGGGCCAATTTCAGATGTTGAAATTGCCGCGGAAATAGCGCGGGAGGCGGCTCTTCGATTCAACAGCGAAAAAGAGGTTCTATGCTCAGTAATTGATTATCCATATGATGGGGTTGATAAGCTGGGCGCTATTTCAAAAGTAAAACTACAACCTGAAAAGTAAACCAAAATATTAATTGGAGGTAATGAACATGTCTGCTATTGGAATGATTGAAACAAGAGGTCTGACTGCATCAATTGAGGCTGCGGATGCAATGCTGAAAGCCGCTGACGTAGAACTTGTCGGTACACAAAAAATCGGCAGTGGTCTTGTAACTGTAATTGTAAAAGGTGAAGTAGGTGCTGTAAAAGCGGCGACCGAATCCGGACAAGATGCCGCTTCCAGACTGGGAGAATTGGTTGCTGTTCATGTAATCCCGAGACCGCATACGGATATTGCTAAGATTCTGCCCAACATCAAATAATGGCGGGAACAGGCAGTAAACGCGCAAAAGGGAAAGCGGGAATTGCGATGAACCAAAAACCAGGGGCTATAGGGGTCGTAGAAGTCAGTTTTTACACCAATGGGCTGGTGCTGCTTGATTCGATGCTGAAAGCATCGGATGTATGGCTTGCTGGTTTTCAACAGAAACTTGGCGGCAGGATGGTACATCTCATTATTGCAGGCGAAACTTCCGCAGTTAATGCGGCAATTGAAGCTGCAAACCGCGCCAGTCAGGACATTGGCGAAAAAAATCTTAAGGTTGCTGTTACAATCAGCAACCCTCATCCCGAAATTTTAAAACAGCTCAATTTGAATGAAAAAGGAGCTATGTATTATGGCATCTGCAAATTTAAAAACCGAAGAAACTTCGGTATTTGAAAAAGCAAAACCGATGCAGGCGCTCGGAATGATTGAAACAAGAGGATTAACGGCATCAATCGAAGCGGCGGACGCGATGCTCAAGGCAGCGGATGTTTCCTTGGTTGGGACAGAAAAAATCGGCAGCGGTCTTGTAACCGTTCTGGTACAGGGCGATGTCGGAGCGGTAAAGGCAGCAACCGAAGCCGGACAGGATGCGGCATCTCGCATTGGGGAGCTTGTAGCGGTACACGTTATCCCGAGACCCCATACCGATGTTGCAAAAATTCTGCCTTGCCTAAAGTAAGGTGGACTGCAATATGCAGGAAGTAACAATCGAAGTTCTGACAAAAATGGTTGTTGACGTAATGGAAGAAATGGGGCTTCTTGGAAATCTGGTTCCGACCGGAATCTCCGCAAGGCATGTGCACCTCACACGTGAACATATTGATTTATTGTTTGGCAAGGGGTATCAGCTGACTGCTTTAAAACCTCTTAGTCAGCCCGGACAATTTGCCGCGAATGAAACCGTCAATTTGGTGGGACCAAAAGGCAGTATTCAAAAAGTGCGTGTGCTTGGTCCGGAACGTTCCCAGTCACAGGTTGAAGTGGCGCAGTCCGACGCAAGGCGGCTGGGAATTACCGCACCGGTGCGTAGTTCAGGGAAATTAGCTGGAAGCCCCGGCATTTTGCTTCAAACACCTGCGGGAGAGGTGAAATTGAATCAGGGTGTCATCATTCCGGACCGTCATATTCATATGACGCCTGCGGATGCGGCGAGATTTGGTGTGAAAGACGGCGAAAAAGTAAGTGTAAGTGTTACAGGCGAAAAAGGCGGAAGATTGGAAAATGTCACAATTCGCGTCAGTGAACAGTATGCACTGGATTTCCATATTGACACCGATGACGCCAATGCGTTTTTGATTAGACAAGGACAGATGGCTAGAGTAAAGAAAGCTGAAATCTAACAAGAGCATCGTCTTTGCGTGAAAGGAGCCGCTAATGATTATTGGTACGGTAAAGGGAACGGTGGTTTCCACGAGAAAATGCAGCAATCTAGTCGGGTATAAGCTGCTGTTGGTTGAACCGCTTTACGGCAGCAAAAAGAATATTTTTGTAGCCGCAGACAACCTTGGGTCAGGTATTGGGGAACTGGTGCTGATTACAACCGACAATACGACCCAGCATGCCCTTGACCGAAGTGCGCCGATTGACGCTCTTGTCGTGGGAATCGTAGATTTTGAGCCGCAAATGGGGAAATAGGAGGATGCCAATATGGAACAGTCAATCATACGTGTACTTGCAGTGGGAGACCCGGCGGTCGAGGGATATGTCGATGAAACCAAACAGGTGTTGTCTCATTTTCCGGGAAAAGTATCCTTCGATGTTTTCGCTTGGGAGCGGTACTACTCAGAGATGATGGATGTGTTTGCAGGGAAAGCCGATTATGATGTAATTATGGTGGCAGGCCACCTTTGGAAACGTGATTTTGTAGAAAAAGGCTGGCTTTCCCCCATTGGCGATTTGGATGATGACATTTTGCCGGTGATTGCTAAAGAGGCATCCTTTGCGGGCAAGACCTACCTTTCCCCATCGTTTTGTGACGGACATATGGTTGTTTACCGAAAAAGCCGATTGGAACCCGTTGGCGGTTTACCTGAAACGGTTATGACCCCTCAACGGTATTTGGAATTTGCACGTGCGCTTGGAAAAAATGCGGTTGCCATGAAAGCGCATCCGTCGGAAATCTTTACCGATGCGTTGCCGTTTATGCGCATGTACGGCGGCGATGCATTTGATCCCACAGGAGTACCCATTTGTGACCGTGAAGAGACGGTGCGCGGCTTGGAAAGCTATTTGGAACTGCGCCGCTACGCACCGGAAGATACCGCAAGTTATGGAAATGCAGAAGTAGCAAACGCAATTTCCAGCGGAAAAACAGCAATGGGCATTACGTGGAGCGGTCAAATGGGAGTGGTCATGGGACCAGACTGCAGACAGCCGGACGATTTGGGCTTTTGCACCTTAAACACAGCATGGAATGTGACATGGAGTTTTGCAGTCAGCGCGTTCAGCGAGCAAAAGGAACGTGCACAGGATTTGTTAAACTATCTGCGCTCGCCGCAGATCGACCGTATAGCAGGCTCATTCAGCGGTGCACCGGTTCGCAAATCCTCCTATCAGCAGGGCATGCAGACGTATCCTTGGTATCCAAGTCAGCTTGCCATGATTGAAACTTATGCTAAACCAATGCCGGACTGCTCAAAGGCTGGGGAGCGCAATGCCTGCCTTTATGATGAGATTGCGCAGGCGTTTGCAGGAAAAAAGAGCGCTCTTTGTGCGATGCAGGACGCAAAACAACGCATTCTGGAAATCGACCGTACATAAGGAGGAGTATGTTTGAAAGTAATCATCATCGGCGGCGTAGCGGCTGGAATGTCGGCCGCATCAAAGATTAAGCGTGTTTCGCCGGAAACGGACGTCGCAGTATATGAAAAAGGTGGATTCCTTTCTTATGGAGCTTGCGGACTTCCTTATTATGTGGGGGATTTTAACGACGACTATCGCCGTATGATTGCCCGTACCCGCACACAATTTGATAAAATGGGGATTAAAACCTTTTTACATCATGAGGTTACAGGGGTTGACGTACAAGCAAAACAAGTATTTGTACAGGATCATGAAACCGGTCGAACTTTTTCAGATAAGTACGATAAATTGATGATTGGTGTTGGAGCATACTCGGTGATACCGCCATTTTCCGGCGCAGATAAAATGGGAGTACATACTTTAAAAACCATGGAAGATGGAATCTTTCTTCGTGAATATGCCAAATCATCAGCAATTCAAGATGTTGTTATTGTTGGAGGCGGATATATCGGCATCGAATGTGCCGAAGCATTTGTACATTTGGGGAAACGTGTACGTATGATTGAAGCCAGCCCGCGTATTTTAAATTCGTTTGATGAAGAAATGGCAGAGCTTGCGAATGAGGAACTGCAAAAAAATGGTGTACAGCTTCATCTTGAGGAAAAAGTGCAGGCGTTTCATGGTGATTTTACAGTTGCAAGCGTAGAAACAAACAAAGGAACCTATGCCGCAGATTTGGTAATTGTTGCGGTTGGTGTTCGACCTGCAACAGGATTTTTAAAAGATACCGGGATTGCAATGGCGCCAAACGGAGCGATTTTCGTTGACCGCGAACTGCGCACTTCCATTCCGGATGTATACGCCGCGGGAGACTGCATCATGTGCTATAACGAGGCATTGCAGGACAGCAGCTTTTTGGCGCTTGGAACGGTGGCAAATAAATGCGGACGGATTGCAGGAGCAAACCTTGCGGGAGATCATCAGCAGTTCTTGGGAGCATTGGGAACTGCCGCGATTAAGGTATGCGGATTAGAATTAGGTCGAACCGGACTGGGTCAGGCAGATGCGGTACGTTTGGGGAAACGTTTTAAAACGGTAACGGTAAACGCATATGACCATCCGGCTTACTATCCTGATCCTACTCCAATTACGATTAAATTGATTTACGAGGAAGATACAAAGAAAATTCTAGGTGCGCAGACTTGCGGAGTAAAGGGTGCAGTACTTAGAACGGATATTTTTGCCGTAGCAATTCATGCAGAAATGACGACAGAGAAACTTGGTATGGCGGATCTTGCTTACGCACCGCCGTTTGCAGGCGTATGGGATGCTGTTCATATTGCCTGCAATGCAGCAAAATAGGGAAGTGTGAAACACATGAGCAAAATAATGACGCTGAGTGAAGCGGCGGAATTGATACATGATGGAGATACGGTGGGTATCGGGGGAAACGTACTGCACCGTGCTCCAATGGCGATGGTGAGAGAAATCGCACGTCAGCGGCGCAAAGATTTGCGCTTAGTAAAAACGGCTGGCGCAATGGATATCGACTTGCTGTGCTTTGCAGGCTGCGCTCAGAGCGTAGATGCCGGATTTATCAGCTACGAATCGGCGTATGGGCTGGCTTCTCATTACCGCAAAGCTGTACAAGCAGGAGTGGTCCGTGGAAATGAACATGCCTGTTATACGGTTATATCTGCGCTGCGTGCCGCAAGTATCGGGGTTGGATTCATGCCGGTTCGAGGTCTTAAAATAAGTGACCTAATCGATGTGAACGATTATTTTAAACGGATTACCGACCCGTTTACAGGCGAGCAGATTACGGTTGTCCGTGCAATTGCTCCGGATGTGACAATTTTGCATGTACAGGAAGCGGATGTAAACGGAAACGCACGCATTACCGGACCGAAATTCGAAGATGTTTTATTTTCGCGTGCATCAAAAAAAGTAATTGTAACGGCAGAACGGATAGTACCCGAAACAGCGTTCGCTTATGCGAAAGAAAAAGCGGATATCCCGCATTTTTTGGTAAGCGCAGTTGTGCATCTACCAAAAGGTGCTTATCCATGTGGATGTCCGAATTTATATGATATTGACCGTGAAAATATCCAAAAGTTTAAACAGCTCAAAGAAAAAGAAGAGCTGATAGATTATCTAAATGCGCTCAGTTTTGTTGACCGTGTAAAATAGGGAGGGAACACAAGTTGTATTATTCTTCAAATTTTGTAAGACCGCAAACGAGTGAAATCCGTCCCTGTGATGTTATGATTTGTGCAATGGCGAGGCTGATTCGCGATGGAGATACCGTCTTTCATGGGGTATCGTCTCATATGCCGATGATTGCGACGTTGCTTGCGCGCGCGATGCATGCGCCACATGCTGTGCATTTAAATATTCCCGGAGGGGTAGACCCCAAAATGCGGCAGCTGTGTGATTATTCCAGCGCAGATGCAGGACTTCTCAATGGTGCGTGTTCTCAATTCCCGCTTGCAGAAGTTTTTGATTTATCCATGCGCGGCGGGCTAGACGTGGCATTTTTAAGCGGCATCCAGTTTGACATGTCAGGCAATGTGAATGCATCGGTAATTGGTGATTATCATCGTCCGAAAGTGCGCATGCCGGGTGGTGCAGGAAGTGCTGTGCTGATTCCGACAGCAAAGCGCGCCATTATTTGGCGGACAAAACACGATAAGCGGACATTTGTACCTAAGGTCGATTTTATTACGACAAGGGGAAATGTCGACCGAATTGTGACGCCTCTTTGTGTGTTCCAGTTTCAAAATGGGCGGATTGTGCTGGATAGTATCCATCCAAACGTGACATTTGAACAGGTTGCAGAAAATACAGGATTTCCGATCGAATACAGTCAAATCCGCACAACGGAGCCGCCAACAGCAAAGGAGCTTGCTTTGCTTGCAAGGATTGACCCCAAAGACTATCGTAATATTGAATTTTAGCAAAGGGGGAAGATACGATGCCTGCATTTGGTTACCATTCCGTTCAGACAAGCCTGACAGGCAAAGGCTCGTTGGAATTGCTGTCCGAAGAAATCAAAAAGCGTGGGTTAAAGCGCGCATTAATTGTAACGGATTCTTTTTTATATAAAAATGGAACAGCGGAAAAAGTTGCTTTAACAATCGAAAAAGGTCAGTCCGGCTTTGGTGTATTTGCGGAAGTTCAGCCAAACCCAACAGTAGACCTTGTGGAAAAATGTTATGATTACGCACAGCAGATCGAAGCGGACTGCCTTGTAGCGCTTGGCGGCGGCTCTGCAATTGATACGGCAAAAGCGGTTGGCATCCTATGCGCAAATGGCGGCAGTATCCGCGACTATGAAGGCGTTCGTAAATCTCGCAATGCATCGATTCCTCTTATTGCAGTGAATACGACTGCGGGTACGGGCAGCGAAGTAACGAGTTTTTATATTGTGACCGATCCAAAAACAAGATCTAAAATGTGCATGGTAGACGAAAACTGCATGGTAAGCATTGCGGTAAACGATTGTGAGCTCATGATGACCATGCCGCCATCCCTGACGGCATCCACTGGAATGGATGCACTGACGCATGCAATTGAAGCATATCTGTCGCGGTTTGCCAATCCACTCACCGACAAGGATGCTTTGTGGGCGATTCAAACGATTTCGCAATACCTTCCAATAGCATTTCGAGATGGTAAAAATGTACAAGCAAGAGAAATGATGGCGCATGCTGCAAATATCGCAGGAATGGCGTTTTCCAACAGCGGTTTAGGCATGGTGCATGCGATGGCGCATGCATTGGGTGGATTTTATAATCTGCCGCATGGAATTTGTAATGCTGTTTTGCTGCCGTATGTGATGGAATTTAACGGTGCAAATAAGGAAGCTGAACGGCGGTTTTCGGATATAGCGGCTGCGCTGGGCGTATCAGGTGCACGCTTTATGACGCCGCAAAGAGCGGTTAGTGAAAGTGTCCGCTATGTAAAATCGTTATCAAAATCACTTGGAATTCCGGAATCTATGCAAAAACTAAAAGCAGTGCAGCCGTCCGATTTTCCAAAACTTGCGTTACTGGCACAAAAAGATGCCTGTTTGGGACAAAATCCGTTTACACCTACTTATGAAGAAATCGTATCTTTATATGAAAAAGCTTATCAATTAAAGAACATAAATAAAAAGGCTGCTGGTTGATGCATGATTGCGCAAAACCTGACAATGTAAAGAACACTCCTGTCGTAAAAAAAGATACGACAGGAGATTTTTGCATGAAACAATGAGGATTGATATAATCAACAGATTGGACAACTTTTATACTATCATTGTTGTCTTTAAAAAGAATTGTTTTTGGTTAAAATGTATATGTTTCAATTAAAAAGTTGATAAACAGTATAAATCATGCTATAATATTTGAAAAAGTTTAGGAGGTGGCCTATGACAATCCGTGAAATTGCAAAGGCTGCCGGAGTATCTCCGGCAACGGTTTCCTTGGTTCTAAACAATAAGCCGGGTGTCAGCAATGAGCGCAGACAAAAGATTCAGCGGCTGCTTCAACAGAGTGGTTACGAAAAACGAAGCTCAGAAAAAAGTTCGTTTAATGTTTTATTCATTAAATATGTACAGTAGGGAACCATCGTAGAACACAATGGAGATTTTATCAATCGTGTGTTAGATGGACTTCAAGATGAGGCGGACAGGCTAAAAATCAATCTTACCATGTGTAATGTTAACAGTCATCATTTTGAGGAAATTTTTGATAGCATCAATACAGGAGGCTATCATGGTTTGATCGTTTTAGGTACGGAATTGGATGATGCTTTTGCAAAAAAGCTGGAGCATGTTTCCATCCATACGGTCGTGTTGGACAATATGGTAGAAAATTATGAATTGGATTCCGTTGTAATGGATAACCGAGGCGGAGCATATGCGGGTGTTCGATACTTAATTGAAAACGGTCATAGCGCAATCGGATTTGTAAAAAGCAAATACGATATATCAAATTTCAGCCTCCGCTATGAAGGATACCGAAGTGCATTGGAGCATTATGGAATTAAATTTGATGAAAAATACGTCTTTGAGGTTGAACCAACCATGCATGGTGCATATCATGACATGTTGAATGCGTTATCAAAGGGTCGGCAGCTTCCATCCGGCTTTTTTGCTGCAAATGATTCCATGGGTGCAGGTGTCGTAAAAGCACTCAAGCAGTATAGTTATCGTATTCCGGAACAAGTTTCAATGGTTGGAATTGATGATCTGCCATTTTGTTCGATTTCAGATCCAATGCTTACCACAATGGCAATCCCAAAAGAAATGATGGGCAAGCTAGCTATGAAACGTATACATGATAAAATTCTTAATAATGAAACCGAATGTCTCAAACAACTTGTATGCCCCTATTTAGTAAAACGCGAAAGTGTGAGCAAGTGGAACGGTACCCTTCCGCCGCGTCCATAAGAAAAACCGCCCATGACTTATCATGGGCGGTTTTTGCAAGTGAACTGCATTTAATCTAATTCTGCGGCACCGGTGTACAGCTGATAGTAGCGGCCCTTCTGCGCGATGAGCTGGTCGTGGGTGCCGCG
>CALLQM010000326.1 GCA_938014855.1 uncultured Clostridia bacterium
CCTTTTTCTTTGATCGAGTGTAGTCAAACTTTCAGTATTATATAACAATTTATATGCAAAATGCAACAATGGGATACGGAAATGCAAAATAGGTTGACAAATATTGGGTGGCATGCTATTCTAACTACGATATGAAGTTCCGTGCAAAGACGCATTGTATTATTCGGGGGAGTAGTCGGCACAGTAGGTGCAGTTAAATCAACATCACGGGCGTTTTGATCGACGCCATGGTTTAACTTTAAATGACAAGACCTGTGTTTCAAGTCGAAACACGGGTCTTTTTTTGATAAAATTCCTGATGAATAACGTTAAAAAGGGGACGAATGAAGATGGGTTTTCTTTTATCTGGCATCATGGCCATCACTGCAAAGCAGGTGGTGATGTACTGCATCGGCGGTCTGCTGATCTACCTTGCAATTGTCAAAGGTTTTGAACCGGCACTGCTCATGCCGATGGGATTCGGTGCCATTCTCGTGAATTTGCCGCTTTCCGGAGTGCTCGACCAGATTCTTGAGGGCGGTATCGAATCACATGGCATCATTGCATGGCTGTTTCAGAAAACGATCGAGACTTCGGAAGCATTGCCGATCCTTCTGTTTATCGGAATCGGCGCGATGATCGACTTTGGTCCGCTGCTTTCCAATCCGAAGATGATGATTTTTGGCGCGGCCGCTCAATTCGGCATCTTTTTTACCATTTCGCTTGCCTGCCTGTTTGGCTTTGACCTAAAAGAGGCGGCGGCTATCGGCATCATTGGAGCTGCCGACGGTCCTACGTCGATCATGGTTTCGCAGATTTTCCATTCTAAATATATGGGAGCGATCGCGGTCGCGGCTTATTCCTATATGGCGCTGGTGCCGATCATTCAGCCCTTCGCCATCAAACTGGTCACCACCAAAAAGGAACGCTGTATCCGGATGCCCTATAATCCCAAGAGCATTTCTAAACGGACCCGCATCCTGTTCCCGATTATTGTAACCATCATTGCGGGTCTGATCGCCCCGATGTCGGTTTCGCTGGTAGGATTTTTGATGTTTGGAAACCTGCTGCGGGAATGCGGATGCTTAAACAGCCTGTCGCAGACAGCGCAGAATGAGTTTGCCAATATCATAACCCTTCTGCTGGGTATTACGATTTCTTTCTCCATGCAGGCAGAAAACTTTGTGCGTCCGCAAACCTTCCTAATCATTTTCCTAGGTCTGATTGCGTTCGTATTCGATTCCATCGGCGGCGTGCTGTTTGCAAAACTCATGAATCTGTTCTTAAAAGAAAAGATCAATCCGATGATCGGTGCGGCCGGAATCTCGGCATTCCCCATGTCCGCGCGTGTGATCCAAAAGATGGCTTTGGCAGAGGACAAACAAAATCACTTGCTGATGCATGCCATCGGCGCGAATGTTTCCGGCCAGATCGGTTCCGTCATTGCAGGAGGAATCATACTTTACCTGATCCCGCAGTTTGTGAAATAAGGAGGAACACGGAATGTTTAGTGCACAGGCAGTCTCCAACTTTTTTATATCACTGGAAATTATGGGCCTTGGATTAGCTGGAATTTTTACAGTGATCCTCGTGATTATGGCAGTTGTTTATCTGCTGGGAAAAACCGATAGTAAAAAAGGGTAAGCAAAAAGGCGTATACCGGTTAGGTATACGCCTTTAAAATGGGCTTAGAATTTTTTGCGCAGCATGGTGAATTCAAAAAAGTTGGTATAAAATTCAAAAGAACGCATGACCGGTCGGCTGAGCTTACAAAATCCCACTTCATCCAGCATGATCAGCGAATCGTCTTTATGTAATTTGAGCTTTTGGCGGATGGAGGGATCGGAGTTGGTCGCATAGACCTTCGAGATCGTTGTCACCACATTGAGCCCGCAGTAGCGGTCCAGAATATCAAACACCGGAACCGACCAATCAATATCGGTATACATCAGCCCGTCAAACAGGTTGAGCGGCAGATAATCAACCGAATAGATGACCGGAATATCTCCCGCGAGGATGCGCTTTTCGCAGACGACCACCGCGGCGGCCACATCAATTTTAAGCATACCCGCAAGCTCTGCATCTGCCGCCTCCAGACGCAGGACGATGTTGTCGACACCCGGGCGGTACCCAGCGCTGCGAATCAGTTCGTTATATTCGTATTTTAGATCCAGACGGTTATTCAGATTTACAATATCGCGGTTGATGACCGTCCCGATACCGCGG
>CALLQM010000327.1 GCA_938014855.1 uncultured Clostridia bacterium
AAATCTTTGTACGCTAAATTTTTTGCGTCCAGATAATTCATAATCACTTGTTTTAATTCAATTCCAATATGATCACTTGCCAATGCTATCATTACCTATAATCCTCACTTTCCAATCTTTTAAATGCATAAATCCCTGCACCAATTACTCCATTATCCTGTTTTGGAACCGAATATATCATTTCAAGACCTTTCGCAGGGTATGGTTTGCGCAGATGTCTGTAGATGGACTTTTCAAGAGCCTGAGTTGGGAAATCCGGCATTTGTGGGATTCCCCCGCCTATGATAACACTATCTGGATCAAAAATATTAATTTCGGTTGCAATCGGAATCGACAACCCATCAATAAAATGGAGGATCGCGGGATCGTCCCTATAATAAGTAAATATTTGCTGGATGGGCGTATCCGGAAACCATTCAGAGCGAATTTTTTCAAGCTGTAGACCGGAAGCTATTGTTTCAGCACATCCATAATTACCACATCCGCACAAGTCATTTGCGCCATACATTGGTATATGGCCAAGTTCAGCTGCAACACCGTTTTTACCAAGCAACAGATTCCCATCAATCGCAATTGCATTGCCAAGGCCGGTTCCAAGGTAAAAGCCAAGAACGATTCGTTTGTCGGTTAGCCTATGATAGAGCATATCATACAGCATTAAAAAGTTTACATCCCGATTTACATACACCGGAACATGAAAAGCGCTCTCCATAATATCTGCAACTTTGATGTTTTGCAACCTATGTATGTTGGGCGTTGATGTAACAATTCGACGCGTTTTATCGATCGTAGAAGGAAATCCCATTGATAGCGCATATGGCAGCTCTCCGTCTAAATACCTATCGCAGTACGCATGGATACGCTCTTTGAGCGTTTCCATTGGATCAGCACAGGCTAACACTTTTTGCGTTAATTCCATTACCATGTGAGATCGGTTAAATTGCTCATCCACCAACCCGAATCGCATGTTTGTTCCGCCAATATCCATTCCCAGAATGAGTTTATCAGCCATTTTTACACCTGCATTTTTTCTTTTGTTTCCGCCTGATACTGATCCAGCATCTTATCATAGGCGGTATTAAGGTCATCATCGAGATTAAATAGCCCCGACGATCCCAAAATCAGCACATCCGCGCCCGCATCGCGCAGATATCGGAATGTTTTTGCATTGCAGGAACCGTCAATTTGGATTTTATAATGATATCCCATGGTTTCCCGCAGGCGTTTTGCTTCTGCAATTTTATGTAACATCTCCGGAATAAATTTCTGACCGGCATATCCAACGTCTACCGTCATAATTGTAATCATATCTAAGCGGCTCATGTACTGTTCAATTGCTTGAATCGGGGTTGCCGGATTTAGCACAACCCCGGTCTTGCATCCAAGTTCCTGAATACGTGTCAGCACACGAAATGCATCCGTATTGATCGTTTCCGCATGCGGCTCAATATAAGTTGCTCCTGCCTCAGCCACCAATTCCAGCCAGTCATTGGGGTGTTCTGTCATCAAGTGCACGTCAATCGGCAGCTCTGCCACACGACTGACCGCCCGAATAAAATCGGGAGAAAGCGTAATATTCTTACAGAAATGCCCGTCCATAATATCAACATGATACATATCTGCCCGATGATTCAAAACGTCTAGTTGATTTTTCACTTCAAGGTAGTCCATGCACATTAGGCTTACAGAGAATTCTGGTCTCAT
>CALLQM010000328.1 GCA_938014855.1 uncultured Clostridia bacterium
CATCGTCTGCAACCCTGCTTCAAGATCATTCCAGTTATTTGTAAATTCGTTTGCATTGCAGATCAGTCCTTCATAAAGTGCCGACTGATATACAAAACCATCTTTTGTGCCGCCCTCACCTTGGTATTTTTCGGCCATTGCAAGAAGATCGGTATATGTATAATCTCCGCTTTCCAGTTTAGCCGCATCATCGGCTGAAACAATGTCTTTGCGGAAATAAAGAACCCCTAAATCCGGGAAAAACGAAAGTACATACAGTTTTGCGTTATAGCTTACGCTTGCCATAGAACCTGCGTTAAAATCTTGAATGGAAAGTTTGCTGTCTTTCAAATACGAATCGATTGGTTCAATATATCCGGCAGCAGCAAACTCTCCTGCCCAAACGACATCCAGGGACAATACATCATATTCAGCAGAACCGGATTTGAGCGTAGTGGTCAGCTGATCACGCATTGCTCCGCTGTCATTGGTCATATCCAGCCATTCCGCTTCATATTTGTCCTGTGAATCATTAAAAGCATCAATCAACGTTTGTGTAGCCGGGGTACTGTCTCCCTGCGCAGCAAAACGAACTTTTATCTTTTCAGCCGGTTTTTCCTCCTGTGCAGATGCAGAGGAAGATGCGCTTTGTGATTCTGAGGGTTCCGAAGCAGGAGCATTACCAGACCCGCAGGCTGTTAGTGAAAGTGTTAATAAAATTGCCATGGAACATGCAATTATTTTTTTCATAACTACTACCTCCAAATAATTTTGTTTTTTCTATACCATTGTTTCCTTAATTTTAACACAAATAGAAAAATCAATATATCATAATTGTTATATTTATGCTATTATTATAATGTAAGACATCAAAAACGATTTTGATTTCGGTGATTATTTTATGGAATATGATATATTGGAACTGCAAAAACAACTGCATTGTGCATTAAGGCTGCCTGTTACGGTTTATAAAAACGGACAGAAGGTTGACTCTGTTCCGGAAAATGTAATAACCGTAGATCAAATTCTAAAGCCGAATCATCCGCTTATTGATTTGGGGAAAGTGAGTCCCCAACCCTTTGCGGCTCAATTCATTTCCAGCAAATTTGAAGAACAGTTTCTCTATTTTGCTGTAAATGCTTCGGAAAGTCTGCTTGTGGGACCGTTTTTAATCACAGAAATGACGCATGGCCGGATATCCCAGCTGATTAACCGATACAAGCTCCCCATAAGCCGTAAAAATCAGCTTGTGGAGTATTACCATTTTTTAACACTGCTCAATCAGCAGCAAACATTTTATATTGGAAAATTGATGGAAAACACCCTGCCATTTTTAAATCTTACCAATGAGGAAACAAACCTTGCACCAATTGAAAAACCTGTTCCGGAAACCTATTTTGAAAACACCTGTGAAAATCGTTCCAGATTGTTTTTTCATTCCCCTTTTTTTCTGGAACAAAAAGTTTGCCACTGTATAACGGAAGGCAAAGAACAACAGGCAATTGAAAAACTCAAGCAGATCAATAATCTGAATCGAGCTACCCTGGCTGACGAGCCCATACGTTCCCTTAAAAATTCCCTCATTGCAAGCTGCACCCTTTTCACTCGTGCGGCTATCAACGGTGGAATCTCTCCGGATGATGCTTTTACGCTCAGCGATAGCTACATACAAGAAATCGAACGAACGGACTCGATATTAGTGCTGAATACTTTAGAAGAAAAAATGGTTCGCGGCTTTTCATCCATGATAAAGACAATCAATCTTTTTCGTTATTCCAAAACAATTTTATACGTTATACAATATATTAACGACCACATAACAGAAAAATTAACGGTTCCGAAACTTGCAGAACTCGTATATGTACATCCAAATTATCTTTCTTCCCTTTTTAAAAAGGAAACCGGCAAGAGCATATCCGATTACATAAAATCCCGCCGCATTGAAGAAGCAAAATATTTTATACGCTTTAGCAGCAGTTCTTTTGCAGACATCGCAGAATTTTATCGTTTTAGTTCCCAAAGCCATTTTATTAAGGCTTTTAAAGACTGCACTGGTATGACCCCGGGGCAATATAAAAAATCAAAACCATAAGCAGCAGCTTTCCGCACATTGCCGTAACAGACAAAAAAAGAAGCACAAGAATTTCATCTTGTGCTCCTTTTTATTTTAAAAGATATGTAATAATTATCATTGTTATTTGCTAGTTTACAATATTGAAAGTAAGTCGGAAGGTTTTTCTAAATAGTAATCTGCATTTATACTTCTGGAAGAGGCGCCCCAACACGCCAGATCAAAATCAATGCCGGCGTTACGGGCACATTCTATATCGTATGGACTCATATTTTCATCCTTTAAAATACCGTATACCTCTGCATGGATTTCCAACAGCGTCCCAATTTACAGGGAAAGCACGGATATAAAGAAAGTGGTCTTATCATAGTTCCAAATTTGAAAGAAAAGAGGCCCAGTCAAAATAAGACCAAGCCTCTTCTCTTTATGATGAAGTACCCGTAATTTGATAAATCAGCATTCACCCACCGAAAAAGTTACAATGCTCATGTAATCTTTTGAGGTTGGAATATCCAGTGCAAGGGACAGACTATTTTCATTCTCCATGTACTTTTGCAACAGCTCTTCCTGAATTCCATACTGTTTGTTGATATCTTCTTTTCTTCCATCCGG
>CALLQM010000329.1 GCA_938014855.1 uncultured Clostridia bacterium
TGATACGGGAAACAAAGGAATTGTTTGTACAGATGGATTGGCTGCTTACTTCCCTGCTAAAATTGTCACGCTTGGATGCGGGCATTGTGGTGTTCCAAAGTGAGCAGATAGATGTGAACACTTTGATAAGTGCTGCGCTTCACCCGTTTTTGCTTCCAATGGAGCTGCACAATATTGCTTTGCAAATTGACGTGCCGAAAGGGATCATTATTCAGGGTGATTCTGGGTGGCTTTCGGAAGCAATTCAAAACATCCTGAAAAATTGCATGGAAAGCGCAGGCGAGAACGGGAAGCTTGAAATTGTTTGTAAGGACAACCCACTGTTTACCCAGATTGCCATCCACGACAGCGGTACGGGATTTGAAAAAGAAGATTTACCCTGCCTGTTTGATAGGTTCTATCGTGGTAAAAATCCAAACGCTGCAGGATACGGGATTGGATTGGCTCTCTGCAAGATGATTATAACACGACAAGGCGGGACGATTACCGCCAAAAATTACCCGCAGGGCGGTGCGATATTTTCCATCCGTTTTCCAAAGTGACGAATCTCTCACCGAAAAGTCACAGAGATGTAAGTTGGAAGTTCTATTATACGGGTAGAACATGAAACAGGGGGCTCACATAATGGAGTTTTTAAAAACAGAAGATTTATGCAAGGTCTACGGTAAGGGCGAAAACCAGGTTACCGCGCTTGACCATGTTTCGCTTACAATTGAAAAAGGGGAGTTTACCGCAATCATCGGCTCCTCTGGCTCCGGCAAATCTACATTGCTTCACATCATCGCCGGTGTAGACATGCCGACAAGTGGAAAGGTATATTTGGAGGGGCAAGATGTATATGCGCAAAGTAATGAAAAACTTGCCATTTTCCGCAGGCGGCAGGTCGGACTGATTTATCAGTTTCACAACCTCATTCCCACGCTAAATGTGGTGGAAAATATTACTCTGCCCATCCTGATGGATAAGCGAAAGATCAACAAGGAGCGCCTAAACGATCTGCTAGAGCTGCTGGGGCTGCATGAACGTAAAACGCATCTGCCAAATCAACTTTCGGGCGGTCAACAGCAGCGCGTTGCTATCGGGCGCGCTTTGATGAATGCTCCGGCAGTTATGCTTGCCGATGAACCGACCGGCAGCCTGGACAGCCGCAACGGACAAGAAATTATCAAACTGCTGAAAGAAAGCAATCAAAAATACGGGCAGACTCTGCTTCTCGTCACCCACGATGAAAATATCGCCTTGCAGGCAGATCGCATTATTACCATCGCAGATGGGAAAGTGGTGCGGGATGAGAGGCAGGTGGCACGATAATGGACATCTTTCATAAAGTCGCCCTGCAAGGATTGAAAAAGAACCGCACACGAACACTTGTAACAATCGTTGGAGTTATTCTGTCTGCTGCTCTGATTACGGCAGTTGCCACCTTTGGCTCTTCTCTGTTAAATTATCTTACAAACGGTTCGATTGCGAAATACGGTGACTGGCATGTTGAGTTTGTGGATGTGGATTCCTCTTTCGTGCAGGAGCGAACGAATGACAAAGAAGTTTCAAATACCGCAGCATTTGAAAATATCGGCTATGCCATGCTTGATGGTGCGAAAAGCCAAGAAAAACCCTATCTTTTTTTTTCTGGGTTTAATGACAAAACCTTTGACTTACTGCCCATCGCCCTTATTTCCGGCAGGCTTCCGGAAAACAGCAGCGAAGTTCTTGTTCCGTCTCACATTGCAGCTAAGGCTGGCATTGAAATTTCTGTAGGCGATACCCTTCCCCTCACGGTCGGAAATCGCGAGGCAGATGGCAAAACGCTCACCCAGCATGATTCCTATCGTGCTGGAAATGAGACACTGGTATCTACAACGGAAAAAACCTACAAAGTTGTAGGTATCTGCGACCGACCGGGATTTGAAGAACATTCCGCACCGGGGTATACATTGATAACAAAAGCAGACACGGTAGACCAAACAGACAGCTTCAGTCTGTTTGTCACTCTTAAAAATCCGCACAAGGTCAAAGCTTATGCAAGCGGCGCAGCCAAAACAGGCGCATATGTTCTGAATGATGATGTGCTACGTTTTCTAGGTGTTTCAAATAATAAACTATTCAATACAATGTTGTACTCGGTTGGCGGTATTTTGGTTGCCATCATCATGATAGGCTCGATTTTCTTAATTTATAACTCGTTTAATATCTCGCTGAATGAACGTACACACCAGTTTGGCATTCTCATGTCGGTGGGTGCCAC
>CALLQM010000330.1 GCA_938014855.1 uncultured Clostridia bacterium
CAACGATCCTAAACTATGGGTAAAAGCTAATCCGTCACTTCCGTATTTTCCAGACCTAAAAGCGCAGATGGATGCCGAGTATATCAAGAAAGAATATGACCGCCAAACCAAGTTGGATTTTTATACTAAGCGAATGAACCTTCCACGAACAAACCGCGAGGTGCAGATTACAGAGTGGGACAACATCGCCGCTAGTAAACGGGAAATACCTGATTTGACAGGACATAGTTGTATTGGCTCACTGGATTATGCAACGCTAAACGACCTTGCTTCTGCAAATTTGCATTTTAAAGAAGGGGAAGTTCGTTATGACATTAATCACTCCTGGTTGTGCCTGCAGTCGGCGGATTTAAGACGTTTAAAAATTCCTTGGCGTGAGTGGGCGGAGCAGGAACTGATCACGTTGGTAGATGACAAGGAAATCAGTCCGGATCTTATTGCTGAATGGTTCTTCCAACACGCAAAAAAATACAACATTAAAAAAATCGCGCTGGATAACAACCGGTATGCTTTAGTTACGCGCAGTCTTCGCAAAATTGGTTTTGATGCACACGATTTTAAAAACGTGAAATGTGTCAGACCGAATGACATTTCTATTGCAATTCCGGTTATTGAAAGCATTTTTACAAATCAGAATTTTATTTGGGGAGACAATCCGGTCTTACGCTGGGCGGCTTGGAACACAAAGCTTATGCGCCGGGGACGAATGGAGGGAACCGACACAGGAAACTTTTATTACGCAAAAATTGAAGCAAAAAGCCGAAAAACAGACCCATGGATGGCGGTAGTGCACGGCATGACACTAGAAAACGAATTGGAAGATACTGTTAGTGAGTACTACGATATTCCAGTTATTACATTATAAGGGAGGTGGAGCGTTGGGACTTATTTCATGGTTGCAAGAGAAATTCGGCACGAATCCTGTGCCACTCAGCGGGAAACGCTTGGCAGACTTTACAGACGAATATCAATTGCTTTATTCCAATGTGTATGTAAGGGAACTTGCTTTTTGGTCCGCGGTTAACATGATTGCAAATGCGGTCAGCAAATGCGAATTCAAAACTTTTAAAGATGACAAAGAGACAAAAGGCGCGGAATATTATCTTTGGAACATCAAGCCGAACCAAAACCAAAACAGCAGTGGGTTCATTCATCAATGGATCGCTACGCTGTTCCGGCATAATGAATGTCTCATAGTTGAACACAACGGGCAGCTGCTAATAGCGGATGATTTCCAGCGGAAAGAGTATGCGCTGTATGAGAGTGTTTTTTCAAATGTCACGGTAAGAGACTTTACGTTTAATCAGACGTTTACACAGTCAGAAGTATTGTATTGGCGGCTGACCGAAAAAGACATGCACAAAGTGACCGCGGCAATTTATGAGAGCTACTCTAAACTGCTTGGCTATTCTATGAACTGCTACCAAAAGTCACGCGGAACAAAAGGGATTTTTAGCTATGAAACGCTACCGGTGACTGGTTCCAAAGAAGAAACAGCATTCAATGACCTTGTAAGTACCAAATTCAAGCAGTTTATGAGTTCGGGCGATGCAATTCTTCCGCTTGGAAAAGGACAAAGCTATACCGATGTTAGTTCAAAAACCTATTCCAACGAAACTACTCGGGATATCCGCGCGTTGATCGACGACGTTTCCGATTTTACAGCGAAAGCATTTGGTATTCCGCCTGCTCTTCTGCGCGGCGATGTACAGGGGACATCCGACGCATTAAATAATTTTTTGACTTTTTGCATTGACCCGCTTGTTGACATGCTTCAAGAGGAAATCATTGGCAAAAGATACGGACAAGCTGAATTTACAAAAGGCAATTACCTAAAAATTGACACCAAAGCCATCAAGCATGTCGATCTGCTGAGTGTTTCCACCGCAATTGATAAGCTCATTTCGTCCGGCGC
>CALLQM010000331.1 GCA_938014855.1 uncultured Clostridia bacterium
GGGTTCTACAGGATTGAGATAACCGTTTGTGATCCAGTCCGGATGCTCTGCCGCGGGACTTTTTTCAGCTAAATTTTGTTCATCAACAGAGAATGGGTCGATGACGGCGTAAACTTGAATTCCATGTTCCTTTGAAATGTTAGTGAGATACTTAAGAGGATCAAAAAAAGTAAACGCACCTTGTTTTCCGGTCCAGTAGGCGCTGGAAGGAAGAATTTTCGATTGATAAAAAGCATCACATTCCGAAATTGTTTCAAAGAAAATTGCGTTATAACCAAATGTATCTGCAAACTGAACCAGTTCGTCCAATTCATTTTTCAGCTCTTTTGAAGGAAGAGAGGGCGAACTTGGAAAATCGACATTTCCGTTAGTTTTTACACTTAAGGCACGCAGTTCTCCCGAACGCGCAGGAATTCCTTCAGGGTAAGATTGTATTTCCATTTTCTCGGATATTAATTGTGTAACGGCAAGTATGGATCCTGCTGTTACCAAAATAATCGCGATGGAAAGCAGTAAGGTTCGAAAAAAAGCGAGTATACGAGGGTGCTTCATAAAGCAAAACAGTCCTTTGTTTAAAGTTCAAAATCAGATTTATCAAATTGCGGGAGCATAATGGGACGTTTGGGAACACGCTTTAAAGGCGCATATCGATAGTGGCGGCAAGAATCATAGGGGGAACAAACCCCTTTTTTCTCGCACAAAACCGATCGTCCGTCGCGGGTAATAAAACCAAATTTACAATATGCACAGGCGGGAGATATTTCACTGGAAAATAATCTTTGCCTCATAATTTATGCCTCCTCAAACATTCGGCTACTATTATACCTTATTTCTCCCGTGATTTCTATGGATAAAAATAGACAAACTCGATTTTAGCGGGAATGTTTTGCTTGCGTTTTTTTCTTATTAGGCACGTTCAAAATCAGAATTGCACACATACAAATCAGGCAGACGGAACTAATAAACATATTAGGTGCGATTTTTGCAACGGGCTGTCCGTTTAGAACGACTGCGGCTACTTCTTTTTCCGGGAGCAGATGCCACCCGAGCCATGCCAAACATGCTGTTATACCCCCATGAATTAAGCGGGAAAGGTAGTAAGGGGTGAATTTGACACCGCACCCGTTTGAAAAACAAGACTGTATCTGAAACGAAATACTCAAAGAAGAAAAAGATATTAAAAAGGCACAAAGAACAAATCCGGTTTGTGTATGTAAAGCGGCGGCAGCTTTACAGCCATTGGTAACTTCTAATAACCCTGTAAACAGCGCAGAGAAAAAAGAAACACCAAGCTGTGGGAATAGATGAGCAAGAGCACTGCATGCCGCGTCAAAAATGCCCAGAGCTTTCAGTAAAGCCGTCAATGCGGAAAAGGCAGTGATAAATGCGCAGATGCCTAACATACCGGAGGCGGCTCCACGAACCGCTTCAACGAACGCTCCGGATGTCATTTGGGGCGTAGTGAGCGGCGGAATGGCGGCTTTTTTACGGCGGGATACTACTCCGCACACAATAAGAGCCGATAATATCTGAGCGGACAATAGGATAACGCCGGCGCGCAGACTGCCCAGCATAGCGGCTCCTACTGCAGAAATCAAAAAAGACGGTCCTGCGTTTACGCAGTAGCACAGAGCCAACGATGCGGTGCGGCTGTCAATTTGATGCCGCTCTAGCATGGTGGATAGCATTTTGGCACCTACCGGAAATCCGCCTATAAAACTCATCAGCAAAACAGCGCCAAGCGCTTCCGGCAAACCCAAAATCCGTTTCGTTACGGTGGATACCGCTTGGCTTAGCTGAGTACCTGCTTTGGTAGATGCTATAAGACCTGCTAATACCATAAATGGGAATAGGGAAGGAATCACGGTTCCGGCGCAGACCGATAAACCGGTTCGCACTCCTTGGGCAACTTCCTGAGTTTTCCAAAGTAAACCCGCGGCGGTACAAACCGCCAATATAGCAGAAATCTTTCCCGTCCTTTTCATACTGGTTCCTCCGTTACATAAAATGGGGACGACTATAATACTTATGTAACTAGATACTGCAAAAATTCATAAGGAAAAACGGAGGGGTCTCAATGCGTAAAAAGAAAAAGGCGCAGGAGAAAAAAATATCCGTTCCGGGCATGATTGCTCGCTCTTTAGAACTTCCAGTTGATGTACTGGAGGGATTACCAAAAATTGAGCTGTTGGGAAATAAGGAAGCAGTTATTGAACATTGTCAAGGTGTACTCGAATATAACGACCAAGTAGTACGTATTAGAGCCGGCAGGCTGATGTTAAAGTTTACCGGCCGTGATCTAAACCTGCGGACAATGACCGGGGACAGTGTTGTTGTGGAAGGATATTTTACTTCGGTTGAATTTGCAGGGTAGGGGGAAAAAACTTGTTCATCGTAAGGTTACTTCGCTGGCTGCGCGGGTATGTGAAATTTAAGGCTGAACATGGATATGTGGAACGACTCATCAGCCTTTGCGCAAAAAATGATGTTCTGATGTGGAAATGCCGCAAAATCAATCATGTCTTCACTGGATATACTACAGTTTTTGGTTATCATAAAATGCATCGGCTTGCTCGAAAAGCTGGCGTGCGAACGCGCGTAATCGAGCGTAAGGGTCTGCCTTTTGTGTTTCACCGCTACCGAAAACGAGTTGGTATTGTGGCCGGTGCGTTTTTGTGTGCCGCTTTTTTGATTATCATGCAGCAGTTCATTTGGGTAATAGAAGTGCAGGGATGTAAAGATCTGCAGCCAATTCAACTGATGAATGCGCTTGAAGAATTAGGTGTGAAACGAGGCACTTGGAAAAATTCAATTGACCAAGCGGAAGTGAAACGGCAGATTCTTCGGATGGTCAAAGATTTATCATGGGCTACATTAAATGTGCATGGAAATACAGCAACACTTGTTGTACGGGAAAGAACAATGCCGCCGGAACTAATTGATACCGGTGTGCCTGCTAACGTGGTGGCACAGCGCGATGGACAGATTAAACGCATGGAAGTAAGCAGCGGTCAGTCTATTTTAAAAACCGGTGATACAGTACGTGCCGGGGAACTGATCGTCAGCGGTGTGTTTGAAGATGTTAACGGGGTAACTCATTTAGTACGTGCCAGTGCAAAAGTGATGGCACATGTTCCCGAAACGATCACTGTTGAAATCCCGCTGATTCAGAAGTCCTGCAATCTTACCGGGAAAGTTGTAAAGCGAAATTATATCGAGCTATTTGACGTGAAACTTCCCTTATTTTTATATAAAAAATTAGAGGGCGATTATAAGCTGGAAATTGGGAAAAAAACACCCGAACTGCTAGGGCTTAAAATGCCGTTTGATCTTGTAAGAGAAACTTATATTTTTTATGAAACACAAGAGCAGGAACTCAGCGAAGAGTTCGCCATACATATTGCTCAAAAAAAGTTGGAGTCATTAGAACGAAAAAGCTGGGATGGAAAAATCCTAAATCGGTCGGTCAATGCAGTTTGTGAAAATGAAAAACTTATTTTAACAGCGGATTACGTTATTGAAACAGATATTGCCAAACAGGTGGAACTT
>CALLQM010000332.1 GCA_938014855.1 uncultured Clostridia bacterium
GCCGTTCCTTTTTATAGTATGCATGCTACGTGTTTGTGGTTCGCAAGAATCTTTTTAGGCACTTTTTTTCGACATAAACAAAACTTGTCCATTCCCTATAATAAATGCTGGGGGACTTCCTCTCCTGGAAAGCGGTGTTTATTATGACAGTGTATGCGGATGTGCTGGTTGTCGTGAATTACATCATCAATCTATTGATTCTTTTAGCAGCCGGCAAAATTCTTGGGTTTATCCTAAGCCGCAAACGCATTTGCCTATCGGCACTTTTGGGCGCAGCAGGCTCACTGGTTATTTTTCTTCCATATATCGGCTGGTGGTTCCAGCTGCTTTATAAGATCTTGTTATCATGTGCAATGGCCGCCGCTGCTTTTGGATGCAGGCCATGGAAGCGGCTGGCAAAATCTGTGTTCGTTCTTTTTTCCGTAAGCTTTATGTTTGCCGGAATTTTATTGGCTATCTCTTACTTAGTGAAGCCGCTGAACATGCTGTTTTATAACGGTGTCGTTTATTTTGACATTCCCATACTTTTACTAATTGTTACAACCACAGCAGCTTATTTGTTTTTGATGCTGTTGGAACGCCTTTTTTTCAGTCGTACAAACGAAAAAAAACTTTATCATATTTCTGTTTTGGTAAACGGTAAAACAATTACGATGAAAGGACTAGCAGATACCGGCTGTAATTTAAAAGAGCCTTTTTCGGGAGCGCCGGTCATCGTTTGCGATCGTGAACTTGCCAAGCGAATCGCTCCGCAGGACACAACGCGCTTTCGGATCATACCTTGCTTTACGGTAACCGGACAAGGCACGCTGCATGGATTTCGTCCCGATGAGGTTACAATCATGGGAGATCATTTAAATAAGAAAACAAAAGACGTTTACATAGCCGCCAGCAGTCAGCCAATTGCCGGAGAATATGAGGCACTGCTGAATCCACAGCTGGTGGACCGTAGTTAAATCGAGCAAAGCATAATAATTTATTTTTGTTGGAAAGGGAAGGGTGTTTGCAATGAAATGGGTTCAAAAATGGAAACGAATGTTTGAAAGATTATTTTTATGGTTAAAGCTTCGAAAGGTTTATTATATTAACGGACCTGAAACATTGCCTGCTCCACTTTCAAAAGAGGAAGAAAAATTAATGTTCATAAAGCTCGAAGAAAATGATGAGTCGGCAAAAGAAACACTAACCGTACATAATTTGCGTTTGGTGGTGTATATTGCAAAAAAATTCGAATCAACCGGCATTTGTGTTGAAGATTTGATTTCAATCGGCACGATTGGACTCATTAAAGCGGTCAACACATTTTGTCCGCAAAAAAATATTAAACTTGCCACTTATGCATCTCGTTGTATTGAAAATGAAATTTTAATGCACTTACGAAAAAATCAAAAGCGCAGAAGTGAGATATCGATTGATGAACCGCTCAATATTGATTGGGATGGAAATGAGCTGCTTCTTTCGGATATCTTGGGAACCGAACCGGACAGCATTAATCGCCCGATTGAAGATGAGGCGGAGAAAAATCTACTGTTAAATGCTGTGAATCACCTTGCCGAGCGTGAACAAATGATTATGAAGCTGCGTTTTGGTTTGATGGGAACAGAAGAAAAAACACAGAAAGAAGTCGCTGATATTATTGGAATTTCTCAGTCGTATATTTCTCGTCTTGAAAAAAGAATTATTAAAAAGCTGAAAAAAGAATTGGAAAAAATCATTTAGCTATCTTTCTTACATCTACTTGTTAAGCAGATAATAAAAATGCGCCTGATAAATAAACAGGCGCATTTTTTATTTTAATCTGACGACGGGTTTGCACTTGATTGTAACGCTTACCTGTCCATCTATCACCTTTTTCAAATACAATTCATATATTGGTACAGAGAACACATGCCAAATTCTATATGTTTGCGCGGTTTTCAAATGCCTGCATTTTGATCTATAAACCTACTGATCTAGGCACAATGTTCGTTATTTACCTCCTGAAAAATGTCGGCATCGTTAAACACTAAGATTCTTGCTTTTCCCCGCCTAACAGGCGGATGCCCCCAGGCAGTCCGACTTACTGCCGGAATCCATCCTGTCATACAAAAGGCTATCCGGGCAGGCGCATTGCAGAAGCGCCTGCCCGGATAGCCTTTATTCATATTCTTATTCTATGACCTCATAGCCCTCTGAAGCGGTCTCCTTTGTGGCATATTCGTTCACTTTGACTACTTTCACCTTAAGCGGTCTCTGTCCAAGATTAATCTCCACAATATCCCCTTCCTTTACGTCATAGGACGCACGGGCAGGCTTACCGTTAACCACAACACGACCGGCATCGCAGGCTTCATTTGCCACCGTACGGCGTTTGATTAAACGAGTCACTTTCAGATATTTATCGAGTCGCATTCTTTTCCCTCCAGAGAATCATTGGTACACAAATAGTTATGCACCGTTATGTATAGGAAAAACCCGCCGCATTAAACTATCCGGCGGGTTTTATCTTTTTAAAGCTTATTTGCCGGCAACAGCATCTTTTAGTGCTTTTCCTGCTTTAAATGCAGGGACCGTAGCTGCTGCAATGGTCATCGGTTCTTTTGTGATTGGGTTAATGCCTTTTCTCTCATTGCGGACTTTGGTCTCAAATGTACCAAAACCAACCAGTGCAACTTTTTCGCCCGCAACCAGTGCTTCTGTAATTGATTCAATTACGCCAATGACTGCTTTTTCGCTATCCTTTTTGGAAAGTTCAGTTTTTTCCGCTACTGCGGCAATGAGCTCTGCTTTTGTCATTTAAATGACCTCCGTTATTA
>CALLQM010000333.1 GCA_938014855.1 uncultured Clostridia bacterium
GCGACCTCGCCGCATTCCACGCCGCGGGCGGTTTCCACGATGACCTTGGTCCCCTTTTCCAACTGCATGGAATCGGGATCAAAGTAATAAACTTTGCCTGCGCTTTTAAATCGAACCCCTATAATTTCAGCCATCTTGTTCCTCCCCTGGTTTTTTTCTGCCGCTATTAAGCAAGTATCCCCTTGATTTCCTCCAGCATGCATCCGCAGATCAGCGGAATGCTGACATTTTGTCGGGCGCGGTCAAGCGCCTTTCCGATGCGGTCGGCAATTTCAAGCGCCTGCATCGCCGTGATTCGGTTGGTTAACCGTGCATCTGCACCGCTTTTGCTGTAATGCGCCGCGGCAAGCCTTGCAAATGCCTCCCGAAGCAGGGTGCAGAGCTGAATCAGCCCATTGCGGTCTTTATCGTATGCCGCCAATATTTTGAGCGCCTGATAGCGGTCGCTGAATAACAATGTTTCCTGCAGTCTGCCGGTATCCGCCGCCGCTTTGGATGGTTTTGCCGTCCCAAGCAGTTCCAATGCTTGTCCAATATTGCCGCCGGCTCCTGCGGCCGCCGCTTCACGTTCGGATTCGGAACGATCGGGCGCAAGCCGCGCAAGCGTTTTGGCGCATTGTTCCGGTGTTGGAAGTTCCAGTTCCATCGAAACCACCCGCGAAAGAATGGTTACAAGCATGCGCGATCGATTTTCACAAAGCAGAATAAATCGAACATTTTTTGGCGGCTCCTCAATGATTTTTAAAAGCGCATTCTGCGCCGCCTCATTCATTGTGTGCGCTTGATCCAAGATATAAATTTTGCCGGCGCCTTCATTTGGAAGAATGATGGCATCCTGACGAATTTGGCGCACCAGCTCGATTGGAAATTCCTTTTTTCCGTTTGGCACCGTAAAGTAGCGCACATCCGGATGAATGTGTTTTTCAATTTTTACACAATGCGCACAGGTTCCGCAGGGTTTCGGCTCTCCCACGCAAAGGCACATCTGCGCGATGAGCGCCGCGGCCGTTTTCTTGCCGATTCCCGCAGGCCCCTCCAAAAGAATCGCAGGCGGCAAACGCCCGCCAGCGCTGAGGTTGGCGAGCGTGCCGGTAATTTTTCGGTTATAGTCAAACTGTATCATTACAACTTTTCAAACCGTTCTACGTTCATGACAAAGACCGTTGCGCCTCCGACCTGTACTTCCACCGGGAAAGAGGTATACATCCCAACTCCGTAGGATGCAGAGGACGGAACCATCTGTGTACGTTTTTTTGAGTGTTTGCCGATAATAGCAATCACGTCTTCTACTTTATCGTCATCTGTTCCAATAATAAACGTGGTGTTGCCTGCCATCAAAAAGCCGCCGGTCGTCGCGAGCTTGGTAACGGAAATTTTTGCTTTGGTCAATTCTTTGGCAACTTTGGAGCTGTCATCATTGGATACGATTGCAAAGATGAGTTTCACAAGCAACCCTCCCTATGTGCTTCTTAGGTTCATTTTACCACACAGAAAGGAAAAATTCCATAGTTTTTTGTTGGAGAACACCCAACAAACCCTAATCCGCCATGACGCAGATGGATAGAATGCCGAACTGTTTGAGCATTTGTGCGGTCTGCTCATCAATGCGCTCGCCGCTCATCACAATCGGGATTCCCGGCGGACAGGGCGAAACTTCTCCGGCGGCAATTTTTCCGACTGAGTTTTCAACATCAACGGTGAATTGTGTGGAAAACGCGGCTCGACGCACGCTCACCGCCTGCTCAGGATGCGGCAGATCCACTTCCTGCGGTTTGGCGGCTTCCCGCGGCTCAAATACTGTCAATGCCTGCTCCAATTTCTTATAATCTTCCGGACGGTTCCAATCATTCGCCATCAGAACGCAGGCGGTGCCGCTTATGTATTCCGGTTCGATTCCATGTCCCCGCAGGAACTGTCCGAACGCATGGGCATCCCATCCCGCCGCCGCAAATCCAAGCGACAGCTTTGCCGGGTCGCACACTCCAACCGGCAGAGCGAATCCGTTTGCCCGCGCCACGGATGCCAGCTCTTCCACACGTCGTGCGGTACGCGAAAATCCCGCTTTTGCGCCAACTGCCGCGTACTGCAAAGCCGCTTCACACGAAAGCATAATCGGATAGCTGGGGCTTGTGGAGCCAAACATCGACATCAGCCGCTTGGCATCTTCACAATAACGGCTGTCTGCGATATGCAGAAGTGCGCCGCCCGTCATTGCCGGCATCGTTTTATGCAGGCTGTCCGCACACATTGACGCGCCGCAGTCCATCGGATGCAGAGCGCCAAACCGTTCGGGTAAAAATTTTAAATGTGCACCATGTGCATTATCCACCAACAGCGGGACGCTGAATGCACGGCAGATTTCCGCGATGCCGCTTAAATCACTCATTACGCCGAAATAGTCCGGGGAAGTCAGATAGACCGCCGCGGCATCCGGATTTTCGAGCAGAGCCTCCCGCACAGAATCGGGCGTATAGCGTCCCTGAAACCAATCCCCTGCACTTTTACCCGGATAGATCCAAACGGGCTTCAAGTCGAGCAGAGCCATCGTATTAACGGCACTGCGGTGCAGGTTTCGTCCTGCAATCAGCTTTTTTCCCGTGCCGCATACAAGCGCCAGCATGGTTTGGATGCACAGCGTCGCGCCGCCCGCAGAAAGCAGGGAGCGCTTGGCACCGTAAACCTGCGCGAACGACTCCTCAAGCTCAAGCAGAGGCCCATTGGCATGAAATAAGCTGTCCGCGCCCTCCACCTCGGTGATGTCATAAGGAAGAATCGCGGAAAATTCATCGTTTCCTTGTCCTTTATGCCCCGGCATATGAAACCGAGCGGCATCTTTTTTTACATAAGATTCGAGTGCATCATGCAGGGGTGTCCCAATTTCGATCATCTCGTTTCGCTCCGTCTCAATATCTTTTTGACCCCGCCGAGCTTTCCGTTGAGTTTGATTGCATGTTTGACCATTTTTGCCTTGAGCGGCTGATAAACATAATCAAATTCGCCCGCCAGTTCGTCCAGCGTGCCGTTAAATCCACGCTTAAACTGATAGAGCCCGTACATCGGGTTATTTTCTTTTTCCAAATTGCCCGATACGCCCTGAAAATCGTATACCACCGCATTTGTCTGCACCGCCCAGCGAATCATTTCCCATTGCGTGAGGTAATTCGGCATGACTTTGCGGTTCACGTTGTCCGACGCGCCATAGACGTAGCAG
>CALLQM010000334.1 GCA_938014855.1 uncultured Clostridia bacterium
ACCCAGACAAACAGAGTCAGAGTCTGTCGTGCTACCTTTACACAATCGGGCAATAATGGTGCCGTTCTCGAAACAGCTTTATCATTATAACGTACGATCACCCTTTTGTCAATATATTTTCGCAAGAAAAAGTCAGAAAAAGTGGCTTTTCCCTGCATAGCCATTCCATTTCTGCCGGATCTTGTATATTCTACAAGAAATACAAGAAAAAAGGAATCCCCAAGCCGTCTATTGAGGGCTCAGGGAATTTACTGGTTGCTGTAAAATCCTTAAAATGTTTGCAATCTGTTTGCATTTGTTTGCAATTCGTTTGATTCTTCATTGTTTAGCTGAAATATAAAAGGCAGAGAAATCATTGCTTTCTTTACCCATTTACTCTATTCTATTAATCTTCGTCCTCATCTTCCACAATCGATATCGGAGCGTCATCCGATTCTATGTAAACTTTTTCAGCTCTTTGCTGTGCTTTTTGCAGCTGCTCGATTACATCTGTGGTTTCATGGAATAAAATGTGATACATCTTTTTATAGTCTGCCATCGTAATTTTCCTCCTGATTACCATAAAGTATTTGACATATATGCTGAGAAAATTCCGCACTGCCTCTAAGCGTATCGTCTTTATTAACCGACTGGTATACTCGCATTACCATATCAATACTGCTATCCCCCATCATTCTGGCAACCGTCTTAATATCTAATTTATGATCCCGAATTAAGCGTGTACAAAAATTATGCCGTAAACGATACATATTATAGACCTTCGCATCAAGACCATTTTTCGCTAATTCTTTTCGATAGGTCTGAAGATAGTAATCCGGTGTTTTTATTTTACCGTCCGTTGGAGCGGTAAAAAGATAAGCCTGTGTACCATTTTCTTTTCGCTTTGCAACAAGGCTTTCATTATCCTGTATCATCTTCCAGTAGGTTTGTACTGCTGACAAGACCTCGTGGCTTAGCTTTATTGTCCGTCTGGCAACAGAACTTTTTTTGCCTTTACGCTCATTTTTCAAATCCTTAATACGCGGCACTGGCTTAGATGCCTTTTTTGTAACAATATCAATGTTGGATTGTGTGCTGAGTGCACGCTGAATCTGCAGTGTATGTTTTGATAAATCGAAATCTCCATATTCTTCAATCGCATGAAGAATTCGATCAATACCTGTATTCATTAAAATAAGAATCAGCAAATGCATCATCGGCTTATTTTGAACCGCTTTTAGAATTAAGCAAAGCTCATCATCGCTTAAAGCGGCATAGGTTTCCTCCGTATGCTGCCTGGTTTCAGGCTTTTCCACAAATTCCATTGGATTTTGTTGGATAAGCCCTTTTTTTAAAGCAAACCGGATGCAGCAATTAAGGTTATCGTATACCTTATTGATATTGCTTTGCGAATAAAACTGCTTTTTACTTCCTTTTGTATAATGCATATTCGCATAATCCTGCAAAAATCGGCTTAAGTTTTCCATGTTTAGCTCGTTGAGCTTGTAATGCCCAAGCTTTTCTGTAATCACTTTGCTAATTCGTATCTTATCGCAAAATGCCCGACTTGATCCCCTCCCCTCAATAAATGCTAAATAATTTTGATAGTGTTCAGAAAATAGAAGATTGCCGGGTTTGTTTTCTGCAGCAACAGCACCTTGATAATCGTTAAGCTGTATTTCTCCATTTTCTAAGGACTGTGCCAACAGCAAACTTTTGTATGCATCTGCTTCTGATTGAAATCCGGTTAACAGCTTGCGCTTTTTTGCACCATCTTTTGTAATGGTGAATTGCGCCCTCCATTCTTTTCGACTTTCAGACCAAAAAACAGATCCATTTCCATAAGACTTTTTATTGACGCTTTGCTTCATTTCATGTTCATCCTCCTCCGTATAATCAGAATACATACCATCTCGGTAGGTGACATGATAACTCTGTGAAGCGTTTGCTTCAAGTCTGTCAGGCTTTTTTCGTTGTTGTTGTACTTCTGTGCCGGAAGTTTGTCCGAACAAATTGGCTAAAGCGTCAATCGAAATTCTGGCATCCGTGCTTCCAAAAGGGATAGCGGACAACTTACCGCTTTTTATTAGCTTCAGAACAGCTTTATCATCCAAACATAGTTCACCTGCAGCCTCGTGCAGTGTAAGCACCGATCGACCATACTTATCAAGTAAATAGTTTTTCATTAAGAACCATCGCCTTTTCATTTGATGGTTCTAAATACCAGCCTCCGCCGTACACTCAAATTATTATTTTTACACTGCCGAAAGTTTTATAAAAAATAAGAAGCCCGCCGTAACAAACGGCAAGCTTCATAAAGCAGAAAAAGAAAAGAGCAAGAAAAACGATTAGGGGAAAACGTGAGCCCGGCAAACGCACGAGGAATACGGCGGCGGGAAATTAGCCGGGCGCAAAACGAGAGGAAACGTGCACGATTTGTGAGGGGCTGTGAGGGGCGTTTTGAAAAGCGTTTTTGAAATTACTTTGACATAATTGCAATTTGCCAAAAAAGAAATCGCAAATGATTGGTTTGCTTTACTTTTTAAAATGATGGCTTCATTATTTTCTCTGATTCCCGCAGTTTGGGGTTTACTTTCTGAAATTTTGTCTTTACTTTCTAAAATATAGGAAAAATGCATACAAAAAGTAAAGATACGATTGAACAATGTATTCCTGCCGAAAACGAAGTATTATAACGATTATTTTGACAAGAAGATTTTCAAACTTATTTGAAAAAGCGGCAGCTGCCAACTGAATGACAACTGCCGCAATTGCTTATGGTTCTGCTCCGACGAATTCTTCCCAGCATGAGAAATCACTCAGCTTGGTTTCGTACAGGCAGATGCCATTGACCCATAGATAGTTGCTTTTCAGTCGTAAGCCTAGCAACATTTCAATATTCGGAATCAAAATATCATTGTACTGTTCCAAAGTAACAACTTTCTCTAGCAGATATGCCTCTGCGCCCTTGTTCACTTTACACCGTTTTCTATTATGCTCGGCAGTGGGTATCGATTCCATCTGCGACATTAGGCAAACAGCTTGTCCATATTTATGATGGATCACATAGCCCGGTTCAATTTCCTTGCCAGTCATGTACTTATATACAAACCGTGCAAGGTTCATGCCACAAATCCTAAACCCATGTTGATTTAAGATATCTGCCTGAACAGACATCTTTTCGCTTTTACTGCGGATGCTAAATATTCTATTGTGGTCTACATAATCGCGCTCAACAAGAAACCTAATAAAGATTTCTCCGGTCTTTAGAAGCTGAACATAGACTACATGCTTAGCATCAATAGCAATTCCGATGTTCCTGTAACCACCAATTGTTTTAACCTTACCTTTTCCATTTTTAATTGACATAAAAATACCTCCATAATAAATTTTTTTTGGAAAGAACTTAATGCATCCAACAATTCACATCCTTTCATAGACCATAGCGTCTACCTATTAATAGCTGCCTGCGTTTGCAACTCAAAAAATGAAAGCTACATTTCCACAGAAGAAACGTTGCGCAGATACCGATAAAGCGAACTGGCAGACACACCGGTGGTTTTCGCAATTTCGTTTACCGACATCGTCTGGGTTTGGTATAGTCGGACAGCCTGCGAAATCTTTTTCCCGTCCACTCGCGGTCTGCCGCCGATACGACCTCTGGCACGAGCAGCTTTCAAGCCCTCTTGTGTCCTTTGCACGATCAAGTCGCGTTCAAACTGGCTGATTGCAGACAACACGGTAATCAGCAACTTGCCGGTCGGCGTTGTAGTGTCGATTCGTTCTTTCAGACTGATGAACTTCACACCCTTGCGGTCAAATTCATCCAGCAGATTTAAAAGGTCTTTTGTACTTCTGCCCAGTCTCGACAAGGATTCCACCACGATCTGATCCCCTGCACGCATGGTTTCACGAAGCCGATCCAGCTCTGGGCGGCTGGCTTTCGTACCGGTCATCTTTTCCGAAAAGATTCGATCCACGCCATATTCGCGCAGCATGTCCATCTGACGATTGAGCGACTGTGAGTCCGTGGAAACACGAGCATAACCAAGTTTTTGCATATCAATCACCTCCAATTAGTAATAGAAGAACCTCAAGGATTGGAAAGCTTAAAAAGCGGAACGTTAAAAAATATCCGTTTTTTGTTCCCACTAGTTCGGTTCCCCTATAGATAGCTCAGCCTCGCCGATTGGAAAGGTGACCTCCCACAAACGGTGGAAACTGCATTTTTAATTTTGGCAAAACAAATGAAAGAACAAATCACCTTTCAGCCTGCCGTAACGGAGCCGTTTATGAGCCATAGCCAAAACAATCGTTTTTGCACAACAAAAAAAAACCTGCCATCCGAATATCGGACAACAGGTTCACTCATTTGCAATTATAAAAATTTTAAGGTTATCTATAAAGTTTCATTAACTATTTACGAAGCGTTTTATAACTGATAAAAATAAGCGGTTCCTCTTCCTATTATAATAAGGTATAGGGGAACCTCATTTTTCTATGTATTTATTCGTTCATTTCAATAATCATACTCAATATTGTTTATCTATTGCGCTAATTCTGCAGATAATCTGCCAGAATCATTTGATTCTTTATTATTTGGGGCTATAATATTATTGTGAGGTGACATCATGAAAAATTTACAAAAATTATCAAGAAAAAATATCATCCTGCTGATTGGTGTATTGGCTGTGGCTTTAATTGCTTTTACAGCCTTTCAGTTCCAGCCAAAAGAGTATGATATTTCGGCATTGCATAACACGATTGAATTGGTACAAAAAATTATGAAAGAAGAAAACATCAGTGCAAATCATGTTGTTCAACATCATTATTGGAGTGGAAAACATTGCCCTACTTTATTACGTGAAGGGAACAGCGGT
>CALLQM010000335.1 GCA_938014855.1 uncultured Clostridia bacterium
TCACCGACAATCTGCAATCGGTCGGCGTAGACACAAGAGGCATCGCCGTAATCGAAGATCAGCCTACGGGCACCGCATTCATCACGGTAAACGACAAGGGCGAAAACAACATCATCGTCGTGCCGGGAGCAAACAGCAAGCTGAGTCCCAGCCACATTCTCGCCAACGAAGCGCTGTTTGACGAGTGTGATGCGGTCTTGATGCAAAAGCTCCCGTCGGTTAATTCCGACGGGAGCTTTTTTCCTGCTTTAATTGCACTTTTTATCCCATATAGGTCATAATCTCATCCAGACTTTTTCGTGTTTTAGTGCGGATTTTTTCGCTGTTTGCATACCCGACGGCTAAAATCAACCGAACCCGTTTGTTTTTTGGCAATTTGAGCAGTGTTTTTACTCTTTTTTCGTTGAACCAACCTAAGATGCAAGTGGATAGACCAAGTTCTGTGGCACGATAGCAAATATGAGAAACAGCAATTCCAATATCGATGGGTGCAAACTGCTGATTTGTGATGACGCCACCGATTTTTGCAGTCGCATTTGCGGATTCCTGACACACCACAATAAAAGCCGGACATTGATTGGTAAACTTATTCATGCCGAGGTTTTGCGTGCATTGTGCCACTTTTGGGGACAAAGCAGGATCATTTACCACAGTAAAATGCCAAGGCTGAGAGTTACAAGCAGATGGCGAATGTCTTGCCGCTTCAATACAGGAAACTAAGTCTTGCTTTTCCACTTTTTTGTCCGCAAAGTTTCTGCAGCTTTCACGTTTTAATGTTAAATCCATAAAACTCATGTCATCGTCTCCTTTTTAATTGATCAATTTCTGTCTTTCAATTTAAACATGTTTTTGTGAAATTCGATTTTGCCTTCCCTGCTCAGCTTGCTTAATTCATTGGACATCGCACTGCGGTCTACACATAGATAGTCCGCCATTTCCTGCCGATTAAATGGAATTGTAACGAAAGAACTTCCTTGTTTTTTTGCTTCAAATAATAGATAGGTCATCAGCTTTTCTTTTGTCGTTCTTTTTGATAAGAATTCTATTTTTTGGCTGAGAACGATATTTTTATTTGCTACAATTTTAAGCATATTAAAAATAAGCTGGTTATGAAACAGGCATGTGTTGGAACACGTCGTAATAATTTTTCGATAATTGATAAGCATTACATGGGTCAATTCTGCGGAAACTGCGCTGATTGGCAGCGTTTTCACATCCGCACATGCAAACGCTTCGCCGAAAAGTTGACCGGGATGAATGGATGCTACAATCGTTCGGATTCCATAAAAATCATTTTTAACCACTTGTACATTTCCGGAAAGCACAACTCCGACCAGTTCTGCCTTATCTCCTTCTGAAAATATGAATTCACCGGGTCGGTACTGTTTTATTTTTGCAGAAAGGCAAGCTAATAAGGAAGATAAGTCCGATTCCTCGATTCCATAAAATAATGGGACTGATTTTATCACATTTAAAAATTCATCCATATCATCACCAACTTTTGTTGTAAATACAACATACTTACCATTCTTATTGTAGTACAATTTGGGTACAAAATCAAACAATTCCTAAGGAGGTTTCATAGATGATTCGAAAAATTATAAAAATAAACGAAGAAAAATGCAATGGATGCGGTCTTTGCGCAAAAGCCTGCCATGAAGGTGCCATTGGCATGGTTAACGGAAAAGCAAAACTCCTGCGTGATGATTATTGCGATGGTCTTGGCGATTGCCTGCCCGCATGCCCCACCGGTGCAATTTCCTTTGAAGAGCGTGAAGCGGCGGAATACGATGAGGCTGCAGTAAAAGAAAATCAAAAGAAAAAACAGGGCGAAAAATTGCCTTGCGGCTGTCCGGGAACACAGTCCAAAACCATAACCCACAAACAAGAATCGAACCAAGCCAATACGAATCCCGTTCCTGCTGCAAGCCAATTGTCACAATGGCCTGTCCAAATTAAACTTGTTCCAATAAATGCCCCATACTTTCATAATGCAAACTTATTAATTGCCGCAGATTGCACAGCATATGCATATGGCGATTTTCACAATCGATTTCTTAAAAATAAAATTACCTTGATCGGCTGCCCAAAACTGGACGAGGGTGATTATACGGAGAAGTTGACGGAAATTATAAAAAAGAACGACATCAAAAGTGTAACCGTGGTGCGTATGGAAGTTCCCTGCTGCGGCGGCATTGAAAATGCGGCGAAACGTGCTCTGCAAAACAGCGGAAAATTCATCCCATGGCAAATCGTCACAATTACAACCGATGGACAAATCAAAGAATAGGAGTTTACTATGAATCAATTGAGATTAAAAAATCTTCCGTTTGAAGAGGTTGTAACCCTTACCAACCAAGTCGAAATCATGCCCGGGCAGATTGTCAGTAAAACATTGGTGCAAAATCCCGCAGTCAGTCTCACGCTGTTTGCCTTTGATAAAGGCGAAGAAATCAGCAGCCATGATTCAAACGGAGATGCTTTGGTAACCGTATTAGAAGGAACAGGCAGTTTTACCATTGACGGGAGACAATACCTAGTAAACAGCGGTGAATCAATCGTCATGCCGGCAAAAAAGCCCCATTCCGTTTTTGCTGAAGAGTGTTTTAAAATGCTGTTGACGGTTGTATTTCCATATAAAAAGGAGGAATAAAAAATGGGCGAAATGTTTTGTTTTCAGTGTCAGCAGACCGCACATAACACAGGATGGGAGGGAAAAGCGGGTGTCTGCGGAAAAAAGCAGACTCCGCAAACCATCAGGATAAACTTCCCGGTGCATTAATCGCGCTTGCACGCGCTGTCAACGGGCAGGAACCAACCGAGCGTGCAAATCGA
>CALLQM010000336.1 GCA_938014855.1 uncultured Clostridia bacterium
TGCGGCATCCTGCTCCCAAAGAAGGCGCGCTACCAACTGCGCTACACCCCTTTGATGCACTAAGAAAATTACGCTGTACCTGCCTGTGCTGACGGAACCTTACTATTTGCATTTGCGAAAACAAGTATAAGAAACTGCGCATGTCCTGCATAGGCGGCATAATAAGCAGTGCGCTCTATATTATAGCAAAGTATGAACAATTTGTCAAGCAGGTTTCTGCCTAAAAAGAAAATTTCCAACGGGCATCCGCAGTCCGCGGATGCCCGAACCATTTCTTAGAACTGAACCTTATTCTTGATATAGTCGCTGAGTGAATCGATTGCAATGCGCTCCTGCTGCATGGTATCACGGTCGCGTACGGTCACACATCCGTCGGTTTCACTATCAAAGTCATAGGTGATGCACAGCGGAGTACCGATCTCATCCTGACGGCGATAACGCTTACCGATGGAACCGGTCTCGTCGTAGTCGATCATAAAGTCGCGTGCAATCTGCGCATATACTTTCTTTGCGCTTTCCGACAGTTTCTTGGAGAGCGGCAGCACGCATGCTTTATACGGAGCGAGTGCAGGATGCAAACGCATCACAACGCGGGTATCCTGCTTGCCTTTTGCGTCCGTTCCGACAACTTCTTCGTCGTAAGCATCACACAGGAATGCCAGCGCAACACGATCCGCGCCCAAAGAAGGCTCAACAACATATGGGGTATAGTGCTCGTTGGTTTCCTGATCGAAGTATTCCAGCGCCTTTCCGGACACTTCGGAGTGACGTCCTAAATCGTAGTTGGTGCGATCCGCAATGCCCCACAATTCGCCCCAGCCAAACGGGAACAAGAATTCAATATCGGTGGTCGCTTTGGAATAGAACGACAGCTCTTCCTTGGAGTGGTCGCGCAGACGCATATGCTCTTTGACCATGCCAAGATCCAACAGCCATTTTTCACAATAGCTTCTCCAATATTCAAACCACTCCAAATCCGTATCCGGTTTGCAGAAGAATTCAAGCTCCATCTGTTCAAACTCACGGGTGCGGAATGTAAAGTTTCCGGGTGTAATTTCATTACGGAAGGATTTACCCACCTGCGCAACGCCGAACGGAATCTTTTTGCGCGTGGTGCGCTGAACATTCATATAGTTGACAAAAATACCTTGAGCCGTTTCCGGACGCAGATAAATCTCATTCTTTGCATCTTCGGTTACGCCCTGGAATGTTTTAAACATCAGGTTGAATTTCCGGATATCGGTAAAGTTTTCACTTCCGCATGCCGGGCATTTAATATGATGCTCTTTGATGTAGCTGACCATCTGCTCGTTGGTCCAGCCGTCGGCAGGTTCGCCGCTGACATCCTCAATCAGTTTGTCGGCGCGGTGACGGGTTTTGCAGTCTTTGCAGTCCATCAGCGGGTCAGAAAATCCGCCCACATGTCCGGAAGCAACCCAAACCTGCGGGTTCATCAGGATTGCGGAATCCAGCCCCACATTATACGGGGATTCCTGCACGAATTTTTTCCACCATGCACGTTTGACGTTATTTTTATATTCTACACCAAGCGGGCCGTAGTCCCAAGTATTGGAAAGACCACCGTAAATTTCAGATCCTGCATAAATAAATCCACGGCTTTTGCAAAGGTTTACAACCTTTTCCATTGTTTTTTCACTATGATTCAATGACAATAGCACCCTCTCGTTTTAGTTTCCTAAACACCTATTATAAAGGCATAAATCAGCGGGGTCAAGCCTTTTCACGCTTTTTATCCCCGATCGAGTATGCTGGTATCCAGCTGATCAAATCCTTTGAGCAGTTCTTTTACAATTGCAATTAGTTTATCACAGTCTCCCGGGCGGTTGCCCTCCACATTGAGCGGCATCAGCGGGTCATGCAGAGAGAGACGCAGAAGCATCCAGCCCTGCACTTCTTCGCCGCCAAACGAAAGCCGAACGCCCTCAAAAGAATTCGGTGCAACGGCATAGCCCGCCGCTTTCGCACGCTCTTCAAACTGTTTGAGCACATCCTGACCGTACGATTTAAACTCTTCCGTCAGCAGATTCATGCGGTATTCCCGGCACTCGAACTGCTCGGGCAGATCGGCAATCAGCGCATCCAGTGTTGTGCCCTCTTTTTTTGCCTTAGCCGCCGCGGTCAGCAGTTTGACCGCCATATATGCGCCATCATCAAGGAAATAGTTTTCCGAAAGCGCACCGTGGCCGGATGTTTCAATCGCAAGCGGCGAAATGATGCCCTCTGCATTGAGTCTTTTGGACTCGTTGATAACGTTTTTATAGCCGCGTTTGAAACGATGATGCTTCATTTTCAGCGTATTTTCTAAAAAGTCAGTCAGCTTGTCCGATGTAACCGAATCGGTCACAATCGTTCCGCCCGGATATTCCGGCGCAAGAATCGCCGCCATCATCGCGATAATCGCATCGCGGTTGACCTCGGTTCCATCCTGCAGAACAGCCGACATACGGTCAACATCGGTATCAAATATGATGCCCAAATCCGCATGGTTATCAACCGTAGCTTTGCGAATGGATTCCATAGCCGCTTTATTTTCGGGATTGGGAATATGATTGGGGAACATGCCATCCGGTTCGAGGAACTGACTGCCCGTAATGTCCGCACCAAGTGGTTTGAGCACCTGTTCGGCAAAAAATCCGCCTGCTCCGTTGCCCGCATCCACCACAACACGCAGTCCTGTCAGCGGCTGAACGTAATTTGCTTTGTCCGTAACGCCCATACGGATCTTGCCGCATAAGTTTTCCGCATAGAGCGAAAGCAGATCGAACGTTTCGACTTCGGAAACATCCGCGGTTTGGACTTTAAGCCTGGATGCATGAATGAGCAGATCGGTAATGTCTTCATGTTCCAGTCCGCCGTGCACGTCAAAGAATTTTAAGCCATTGCGGTTATAGGGTAGATGGCTCGCCGTAATCATAATAGAGCCGTCATAATCGGTTTCCGGATAAACCACAGACATAAACATGGATGGCGTGGAGGCAAGTCCACAATCCACTGCCTTGACTCCGCATGCCGTCAACCCCTGTAAAACAGAAATTTTCAGCGCAGGGGCTGAAATTCGAGAATCGTGCCCGACACCGATTTTTAATTCGGACACCTTTTTATTTGTCCTTTGAGCCAGCCACTTTGCAAATGCCATAGAAATCAAGTTTGCGGCTTCTCCTGTCAGATTGACAGGTTCGCCCTTGACCCCTTCCACAGCTACGCCTCGCACATCGCTTCCATTTTGCAGCTTCATAAGTTGTTCTTTTTGAATAGCCATTCACATTCCCTCTCTTTAATGATATTTTGAATACAAGCCGTTCACTTGATGAATTGATTGTTAAATATTAATAAATCCAATGAGTTGAATAAGCACTCAGCTTCTATTATAGCATATTCCCTGTGGAAAAGTGTAGCAGGTGAAAGTATCGCAGAAATTTTTCCCATACCGCAAAAAGTCCCGCGGAATATTCCGCGGGACTTCTCCTTTTTTACCGTTGTCCGTAATAAGCATTTACACCGTGCTTACGCAAATAATGCTTATCCAGCAGCTCCTGCTGCATCGGCTCAATCGTACAGCCCGAAAGCGCTAAGTTGTGCCACGCCATCATTGCACATTCCTCCAAAACCACAGCGTTATGCACCGCATTGGAGGGGTCGGTTCCCCATGCAAACGGTCCATGGCTGTGTACGAGCACCGCGGGAATCTCCAACGGTTTCAAATGTGCAAACCGCTCAATGATGACACTGCCGGTTTCTTTTTCGTATTCTCCGCGGATTTCCTCCGTCGTCATACGGCGGGTGCAGGGTATTTCGCCATAGAAATAGTCCGCATGTGTCGTACCAAGTGCAGGGACGCCTCTGCCCGACTGTGCAAAAATGGTTGCCCAGCGGCTGTGGGTATGCACAACCCCGCCGATTTCCGGAAACGCCTTATACAGTTCCACATGAGTGGGTGTATCGGAAGAAGGGTTCAATCTGCCTTCCACACTTTTTCCGGTTTTTAAATCGACAACTACCATATCTTCCGGCTGCATTTCGTCATATTCCACGCCGGACGGCTTGATTACAATGAGTCCGCTTTCGCGGTCTACTCCCGAGACATTGCCCCATGTGAATGTAACCAGTCCATGTTTGGGCAGCTGCAAATTTGCGTTCCATACTTCCTGTTTGAGTTGTTCCAGCATGCGCGTCCTCCTAGTTCAGCTTCCAGGCCAAATCCGCCAAGAATAGCTGCTGTTTCAGTTCGGAAATAGTGGTATCCTTTGTGATATGTACAAATTCAATGCCCATCATGTCCGCCCAGTCTTCCATTTGTTCCGCGGTCACCGCATAGCTGAGCACCGTATGGTGTGCGCCGCCCGCTAAAATCCAAGCCTCCGCGCCGGTACGCAGATCGGGCATTGCACGCCACATCACGCGTGCAACCGGAAGATTCGGCATATCATAAATCGGTTTGACCGCCTCAATGTCCTGCACGATCAGCCGCAGACGTCCGCCCATATCCACGAGCGAAACCACAATCGCTTTGCCCTCATGCCCTTCAAACACCAGGCGCGCCGGGTCATCTTTTCCGCCAATGCCAAGCGGATGCACTTCAATTTTTGGCTTATCTGCCGCAACGGATGGGCAGACCTCCAGCATATGTGCGCCAAGCGACAGTTCTTTGCCGCGTGTCAGGTCATAGGTGTAGTCTTCCATGAATGCAGTGCCGCCCGGCACCCCCTCCGACATCTGCTTTAAGAGATGCGTCAAAGCGGAAACTTTCCAGTCGCCTTCCCCGCCGTAGCCGTATCCCTGTTCCATCAGCCGCTGGGATGCGAGTCCCGGAAGCTGTTTCATGCCGTAAAGATCTTCAAACGTGTTCGTATAAGCCTTACAGCCCTCGCGGTCAAGAATTGCTTTCATCGCAATTTCCTCACGCGCCTGATAGCGCACCGATTCGAGGTTCTCGGTATTCATAACATACTTTTCCTGATATTCCGCCATCAGTGCATCGACCTGCTCGTCGGTAACAGCATTGATTTCCTGCACCAAATCGCCGACCGCCCAAGTGTTGACCTGCCAGCCAAGTTTGCGCTGGACTTCCACTTTGTCGCCCTCGGTGACTGCCACATTGCGCATATTGTCGCCAAAACGCATAACCTTGAGGTTTTTGCTTACGGCAACACCGACTGCCGAACGCATCCAGCCGCCCAGTTTCTGTTGGACATCCTCGTCCTCCCAATAGCCGACCACGATTTTTCGCGCCATGCGCATGCGTGCGCCGATAAATCCGTGCTCGCGGTCACCATGAGCCGACTGGTTGAGGTTCATGAAATCCATATCGATTTCTTCATTTGGAATACAGCGGTTAAACTGGGTGTGCAGATGGCAGTACGGCTTTTGCAAAAGATCCAAGCCGTTAATCCACATTTTTGACGGCGAAAACGTGTGCATCCAAGTGATGATGCCCGCACAAGTATCGCTGTAATTTGCTTCTTTTATGACCTTTGTAATCTCGTCCGGACTTTTTAAGGTCGCTTTATAAACCACTTTGCAGGGGATTTCCTGTGAATCATTCAGACCTTTTGCAATGATTTCCGCGTGTTTCGCTACCTGATCTAAAACCTCGGGACCATATAAAAATTGGGAACCAACAAGAAACCAAAATTCATATTGTTTTAAATTCGACATTGCTTTCCCTCCATCAATCTTTTCTTGCAGATTTTTTCAGTTCTTTAAGCCGTTTCATAACGTTATTTTCTCCACGTCCGAAGTAATCGTGCAGAGTGCTGTATTCCTGATACAGTTTATTATAAGCAGTAACATTTTCCGGAATCGGGACATAGGTTTGGTCACGCAGTTTCCCCATTGCGCGTGCGGCAGAGAAGATATCGGCATAGCCGCCTTTTTCCTCGCCTGCGGCTACTGCGGCAAAAATCGAACTGCCCAGCGCAGGGCCCTGTTTTGAACCTGCAATCCGAATCGGCAGATTGATAATATCCGCATAAATCTGCATGGTCATCGGGTCTTTTTGAGAAATGCCGCCCGAGGCATAGAATTCATTCACCGGAACCCCATTTTCCCGGAACGTTTCAATGATTTTGCGGGTGCCAAACGCGGTCGCTTCAATCAGCGCGCGATAGATTTCTTCCGGTTTTGTCTGCAAAGTCATTCCAAGCATCATACCGGTCAAATCCACATCCACCAGCACCGACCGGTTTCCGTTCCACCAGTCTAATGCAAGCAGTCCGCTTTCGCCCACGGCAAGTTTCTCTGCTTTTTCCCGCAGATAGACATGGATGTTTTTGCCCTGCTGTTTCGCTTCTTCATAGTAAGATGCAGGCAGGCAGTTGTCGATAAACCACGCAAAATGGTCACCTACACAGGACTGCCCTGCCTCGTAGCCGTAAAATCCCGGATAGACGCCGCCTTCCACGACACCGCACATGCCGGGTACGTTCTGTTCCCTGTCACCAAGCAGAATATGGCAGGTGGACGTTCCCATGATGGCAAGCATTGCGCCGGGATGTTCGATTTTAACCGCAGGAACCGTCACATGCGCATCCACATTTGCGGCGGCAACTGCCGTGCCTTCCATAAGCCCTGTTATTTCTGCCATCTGAGCGGTAAGACCGCCTACACGCGAACCAAGCTCCGCCAGCGGATAGTTGAGCTTTTTCTCAACATAGGTTTCCAAACGCGGATCAAGCGCTTTATAAAATTCCTTGGACGGATATCCGTCCTGTTTATGCCAAATGCCCTTATAACCGGCCGTACAGGTGTTGCGGGAAAGCGTTCCGCACAAAGCAAAAACAATCCAATCCGCCGCTTCAATAAAGAAATCGGCCGCTTCATAGACATGCGGCGCTTCATCCAAGACCTGCCACACTTTTGGAACCTGCCATTCGGAAGAAATCTTTCCGCCATAGCGTGCAAGCCATTTTTCGCCGCGTGCTTGTGCAGTCTCATTGAGCTTATTTGCCTTGTCCTGTGCGGCATGATGTTTCCAAAGTTTCACCCATGCGTTTGGCTCGGACTCAAACTCCTTTAAGAAACAAAGCGGCGTCCCGTCTGCTTTAATTGGCAGAAACGTACAAGCCGTGAAATCAATCCCGACTCCGATGACATCCGACGCCTTTACCCCGCTCTTTTTGAGTACATCCGGAATGGTATGAGAAAACACATCCAAATAGTCCTGTGGATGCTGAAGCGCCCAATCCACCCCAAGTTTTGTTCCGTCCGGAAGTTCGCGGTCCATTACCGCATGGGGATAATCAAAGACACTGTCCGCCAGTTCCTCACCTGTTTTTACATTTACTAGAACTGCGCGTCCCGACAGTGAACCAAAGTCAACACCTATTGTATATGCCGGCATGTTGTATTCCTCCTTGTCTTGCTGCCATTTATAAGTTGTATGTACAACATTACATAAAAAAGAACCATTTTTCAAGAAAAACTGCTACCGTTTTCGAATGGACGACCGTTCGACCAGTTCCGGTATAAAATCAACCGTTGCATCAAAATTAGGGTCATCAATCAATTTCAGCAAATTTTTTGCGGCCGTTTCTCCCAAAAGAGACATCGGATGCGCAACGGATGTCAGCGGAACCTCAAACACCGCGGCCATATCGCAATTATCAATGCTGGCCACCGAAAGCTGTTCCGGAACCGAGATTCCTTGTTCCCGAAGAAGCGGAATCAAATTGACCGCAAGCTGATCGTTATAAGTGACAAATGCTGTACAGTCTTTTAGACAGCGAAGCACCCGGTGGATGTCCTCCGAAAGGCAGGTAAAGTCCTCGGTGGAATACCACAGAACCCGTTCGGAATGCAGGTCCAAACCAGCTGTTCGCAGAGCTTCCAAATAGCCGGCATAGCGCATATGTCCCTGCATATCGTCCGACATAAATATTCCCGCAATCTTTTTGTGTCCAGCATTGATCAGCGCTTGTGTGGCAAGCCTGCCCGCTATGGTATCGTTCATTGCGATATGCGGGAACGGCAGGCCCGGATAATAGGCGTTAAAAAACACGAGCGGGATCTTCTTTTGATAGATTTCATCATAAAAGCATCGATTGGGATTGGGCAGTCCGCTTTTTGTTGGCTCTACAATGATTCCATCTACGTTTTTATCAATCATGGTGCGCAAAGCCCGTGATTCATTTTCCACACGGTTATGTGTAAACGTAAGCTGCATCGTGTAGCCGTTCTTTGTCAGCACGGTTTCGGTTCCCCGAATGATGCTGGTAAAGATATAATCATCCAGATAGGTGGAGATCACTCCGATGTTCATTGTTTTTTTACGGTGAGAAAGTGGGCTGTATTTGATGAATGTTCCGCTTCCTCTGCGGCGCTCTACATAATTGTCCTGTTCAAGCATACCCACTGCCTGACGTACTGTTTGGCGGCTGATGCCAAACATTGCGCTCAATTCATTCTCGGAAAACAGCTTCTCTCCGTATTTGAGCTGATTACTCAACACCTGTTGTTTGATCCAGTTGACCAACACCATATATTTCGGCAGTTCCTGCGCCATGGGATTCCCTCGTTTCTTTTTTGGATTAAAACGGCACCAAGCGTAACCGTATCCAAGCTGACGGTCGATTGCTTTTCACGTTATGATCAGTATAGCTTATTTTACCATAGCTGTATAGTGCAAGCATGAAGATTTCAACCGTCTTTTTTTAGCACAAGCGCAGCCTTTGGTATGGTTATTTGTTTCGTTGTTTCGAGATTAAATCGACTGTGACGGCGCCAAGCAGCACCAGTCCTTTTACAACTCTTTGAATATCAACAGACCAGCCAATGAGCGACATGCCGTTGTTGAGTACACCCATGATTAACGCACCGACAACTGCACCAATGATGGTACCTGTACCGCCGTAAGCGGATGCACCACCGATATAGCAGCTTGCAATGGCGTCTAGCTCAAATCCTTCGCCTGCTTTTGGCGTTGCGGATGCATTTCGTGCAGACAGCACAATTCCTGCAAGACCGCACAGCATACCCATATTGGCATAGACCCAGAACATGACCTTATCCGTTTTGATACCGGACAGCTTTGCCGCTTTCGCGTTGCCGCCCACTGCGTAGATTTGACGTCCTACCACCATTTTGCTGGTAATAAACGTATAAATCAAAATCAGGGCAAGCATGATCGAAAGCACGAACGGCAGACCTCGATAGGCGGCTAGTTTTAAGGTAAAGAAGTTTAGAATTGCAATAATGACCGCCAGTTTTACAAATGTCTGCCATACGGGCGGAGTTTGGAAGTTGTATTTTTTCTTATTGGCAATCCCGCGGAATTCGTTGTAGATAATCAGCAGAGAACCAATCACTCCTGCCAATACCGAAACAATATCCAGCTTTGTATCTCCAAATGTCAGGTACAGTGTGGGAAGATAACCGGCACCAACCTGTGTATAGCCTTCGGGAAGCGGTCCCTTGGTTTGACCTTTTAGAATCGACATGGTCAGCCCACGGAAAATCAGCATGTTTGCCAGCGTTACGATAAAAGGCGGTACATGCAGTTTCGCAATGAAAAAGCCCTGCCACATGCCGATAATCAGACCACCGACTAAAATAAGCAGAAATGCGGGGAAAATCGGAATATTGAAATCCAGTACAAAAATGGCACAAGCCGCACCTGTGAACGCCACGACCGAACCAACCGATAAATCCACGTTACCGGTAATAATACATAACAGCATGCCGACGGCTAAAATAACAACATAGCTGTTCTGCATCACGAGGTTATTAATGTTCATTGCCGAGGCATTTTTTCCGAGTGAAAGCACGGTAAAGATTACGAAAATAACAACCAATGCAATCATCATGCCGTACTGTTTTAGGTTGATATGCGCGTTTGTGCGGTTTTTAATGACAGCTCTCGACCCCATCAGTCTCTCTCCCTTCCAATATGCGCCATGATTTTCTTCATGATAAGCTCCTGCGAGAGCTCATTTTTTTGCAGTTCTCCGGCTATCTCACCTTCATTGATGACATAGACCCGATCGCAGATACCCAGCAGTTCCGGCATTTCGGAAGAAATCACGATGACCGCTTTTCCGGCATCCGCCAGCTTATTGATGATGCTGTAAATCTCATATTTTGCGCCGACATCAATGCCGCGTGTCGGTTCATCCATGATTAAAACATCCGGCTCGGACATCATCCACTTGGCAACGACAACCTTTTGCTGATTTCCGCCCGAAAGCGAGCTGACCGGCTGTTCAATGGAATGGCACTTGATATTGATTTTTTTGCGGTATTCTTCCGCCGCAACGATTTCTTCGTTTTTATTGATGACATTGTGTTTGGAAAACCGATCTCTGTCCAAGCTGGAAAGCGTCATATTCCATTTAATGTCGTTAATCGCAACCAGTCCCAAACTTTTTCGGTCTTCGGAAACATAAGCAATTCCATTATTAATTGCATCTTTTACGCATCGCAAATCGAGCAGTTTTCCGTTTTTATAAACTTCTCCGGATATTTTACTACCGTATGCTTTGCCGAAAATGCTCATCGCCAATTCGGTTCTTCCGGCGCCCATCAGCCCCGCAAATCCAACCACTTCTCCCTCACGGACATAAAACGAAACATCATGGACAATTTGGCGGTAAACGTCATCCGGATGGAATACGTTCCAATTTTTTACTTCAAACACCACATCGCCGATGTCGCTTTCCCGCGACGGATACCGATTGGTCAGCTCTCGACCAACCATGTCCTTAATAATGCGGTCCTCGGTGATTTCATCCGCGCCTTTTTCCAAGGTTTCAATCGTGTGTCCGTCACGAATCACGGTAATTGCATCTGCCACATAGCTGATTTCATTGAGTTTATGGGAAATCATAATGCAGGTAATGCCTTCTTCTTTAAGCGCCAGCATGATGTTTAACAGCTTTTTGCTGTCTTCATCATTGAGCGAGGCTGTCGGCTCGTCAAGAATGAGCAGTTCCACCTTTTTGGCCAGCGCTTTCGCAATTTCCACCAGCTGTTGCTTGCCGACGCCGATGTCGTTGACCTGCTGATCAACGCTCTCGTTCTGCAGACCGACTTTTTCAAGAATCTCAATTGCTTTCGCCTGTGTTTCATCCCAATTGATCACACCTTTTTTTGATGTGACTTCGTTGCCGAGAAACACGTTTTCCGCAATGCTCATATAAGGGCTTAGCGCAAGTTCCTGATGGATGATGACGATGCCCTTCTGCTCGCTGTCGCGGATATCGCGAAACTGGCATGTATCCCCTTTATAGATGACGTCTCCGGTATAATCACCAAACGGATAAATCCCGGAAAGCACATTCATCAGCGTGGACTTGCCGGCTCCGTTTTCGCCGCAAAGCGCATGGATTTCACCTTTTTTTACAATCAGGTTGACATCATCCAACGCCTTCACGCCCGAAAATTCTTTGGTGATATGCCGCATTTCCAATAACACTTCGGACATAAGCAGCCTCCTTTTTTAAAGATCGATAAATATAATGAGGCGGCGGCTAATTGCCGCCGCCTCAACCCATTAGGAGTACATGAAATATGTATTTATCAAATTAGTTTCCCAACTCATCCTGCGTATAATAACCAGTATCGATCAGCATTTCTTTAATGTTGTCTTTATCGACCGACACAGGGGTGCACAGGTACGACGGAACCACGATTACGTTGTTGTTGTACGTTTCGGTATCGTTGATTTCCGGCTCTGCACCTTCGAGTACAGCCTGCACCATGGTAACGCATTTGTCGGCAAGCACGCGGGTGTCTTTAAAAATTGTCTGAGACTGTTTACCGGAAATAATGTTTTTCACAGCCATTAGCTCTGCGTCCTGTCCGGTAATCAGCGGCCATTTTTCGCCCACTTTATATCCGGCGCCTTCCAAAGCCGCGGCAACACCATAGGAGATGCCGTCAAACGGGCTGGCAACGATGTCCACATCTTCGCCCTGGCTGTAATGAGCGGAAAGCAGGTTTTCCATACGCTGCTGAGCGGTTTCCTGCGACCAGCGGAGCGTGCAGATGGTATCAAAATCGAGCTGACCGGAAACGCATACAAGCTGTCCGTTATCCAAATATGGCTGAAGCACTTCAAACATACCGTCATTGAGCATGTGGGCGTTATTGTCGTCCGGTGAACCTGCGAAGAACTCAACGTTGAACGGGCCTTCGCCGTCTTTCAGACCCATTTTGTCTTCAATGTATTGTCCGATTGCGACGCCGACGCCTTTGTTATCAAACGTTGCATAGTAAGAGACAGCGTCTGTATCCATTAGCAGACGGTCATATGCAATTACGGGGATTCCCGCGTCTTTTGCCTGCGCCAAAACATTGACCAATGCGCTTGAGTCGATGGATGCAACCACCAAACAGTTTGCTCCATTGGTAATCATGTTTTCAAGCTGAGAAACCTGCATTTGTACATCGTCTTCTGCATACTGCAAATCGACTTTGTATCCGAGTTCCTCCAGCTTTTGTTTCATATTGCTTCCATCCTGAATCCAGCGCTGAGAAGACTGGGTCGGCATCGCAACGCCGATAATTTTTCCCGATGCTGAATTTTCGGATTCATTTTCTGCCGGAGTTTCGTCAGTTTCCGACTCGGAGGAAGAAGCTGGGGCAGAGGATGCCGGAGCAGGGGTCGAAGACCCACAAGCGGCCAGTGAAAACATCATTGCTGCGGATAGAATTACTGCGAACAACCTTTTCATTTCTTTCTCTCCTTTTAATTTATGCTATTTGTAACACCTGTCCAACAGGTTGTACGGACAATAGATTTAAAAAAAGAAATCCGCTTCAATCGGATCATTTACAACCTTTTCTATTCACAGAATACCGAATTTTTGCAAAGTTGTCAATACATCTTTGCAAAAAAACTATCCAATATTACATATAAATATCTGTACAATTTGAAATATTCTCGACATTTTGTCCTAGTTTTTGCAATATGTTTGTCTATTCCCTTACTTGTACTTACAATTTACATTTATATACACGCCGCTTATTTCACCGACCGAGTGATTCGGAAAAACACAAGCATTAAGATGACGCAGCAGACCCAAACGGATTTTCCGCCAATAAAATCGGTCAAAAGACAGCCAACCGCCGCCCCAACGCAAAATGTAAAGATGATGGTCACATAAACCATAAACCGATTTCCAGCCTGCTTCTTTTTGCATCCGGCAAATAAAAAGAAGTTTTCTGCTGCAGAACGCAGGTTCCCGGTGCACATCGTGGTTGCATACGGCAGATCGCCGCTTTTTCGAAAACTATTTACCTGCATGGAACATACAAACGAAACCGTCACATTGACAATGGCGTCCGGAATTCCCGCCGGTAAAAACCCAACGACAAACAGCAGAACTGCTTCCATAAACACGGTAATATGTTCCCATCCGGTAAATTTTACTTTTGTGACTTTATTTTTAATCCATTCGGTGACCAGCACACCGAAGAAAAACGCGAAAATAGGAATAAAATAATAGAGTCCTTTTAAAAATTCCCCTTTTGCAACCGAAATTGCCAACAGCACCATATTTCCGGTTTGCGCGTTTGCAAATACGCCGCCCCGAAACTGATACGTGTAGGCGTCCAAGAATCCGCCGACCAGTGCCAATAAAATGCCGGTCAGCAGGGTGTTTTGTATTGGTATTGAATTTGAATCCTTTCTATCCATTTTCATCCACCTCGAATTTTTTACTGTAAACGGCATAGCAAAGCGCCTTTCGGGTTTTCCGAAGGCGCGTTTCATATACTATGCAGGATTTCAAAAAATCAACCAATTAATTTTATCATTTTTTATACAATTTATCAACTAGGATTCCATTTGTACCTATAACAAAACGCTCCCCCACAGAAGTGAGGGGAGCAATTTATCTGCGGCATCTAACCGCTTTGCCTACGGTTGGATTATGCTCATAATCTTAATTTTATATAACAATTACAAAATATCTATATATTCATTATTTAAGGCTTTATTCATACTTCTAACAGCACAAAACTTACCGCACATAGAGCAAGTATCATCAAATTCCGGTGTCCTTTCATCACGAATAGATTTTGCATATTCTGGATCAATAGCACATTCCCATTGTCCTTCCCAGTCTAATCTACGTCTGGCATCCGCCATCTTATCATCTATATTTCTTGCGTTTGGTATTTTCTTTGCAATATCTGCTGCGTGTGCCGCAATTTTACTTGCTATAATACCTTGTTTAACATCATTAACATTTGGTAAAGCAAGATGTTCTGCTGGAGTCACGTAGCACAGGAATGCCGCTCCTGCCATAGCTGCAACAGAACCGCCGATTGCCGCAGTGATGTGGTCGTATCCAGGAGCGATATCTGTTACGATAGGACCCAGCACATAGAAAGGCGCTCCCATACAAATAGTTTGTTGTATTTTCATATTTGCTTCAACTTGGTCAAGCGGAACATGACCAGGACCTTCAACCATGACTTGAACATCTTTTGCCCAGGCTCTTTTTGTTAATTCACCTAAACGAACCAGCTCATCTATTTGGCAAACATCACCCGCATCAGCAAGACAGCCAGGACGGCAAGCATCGCCTAATGAAATAGTAACATCGTATTCTCTACAAATTTCAAGAATTTCATCGTAATACTCATAGAATGGATTTTCATTTCCTGTCATACACATCCAAGCAAATACAAGAGATCCGCCTCTTGATACGATATTCATATTTCTTTTGTGTGTTTTTATTTGTTCAATCGTTTTGCGTGTTATTCCACAGTGCAATGTTACAAAGTCAACACCGTCTTGTGCATGTAGTCTTACCACATCTATAAAGTCTTTAGCGGATAGAGTTGATAAATCTCTTTGATAATGTATTACAGAGTCATAAACAGGTACTGTACCTATCATGGCAGGACATTCAGAAGTCAATTTTCTTCTAAATCCTGTTGTATCTCCATGAGAAGACAAATCCATGATAGCTTCTGCCCCCATATTAACAGCTTCCATAACCTTTTTCATTTCAACATCATAATCCTTGCAATCCCTGGAAACACCAAGATTTACATTGATTTTTGTTCTGAGCATAGAGCCAATACCGTTTACATTTATACATTTATGATTTTTATTTGCACAAATTGCAATTTTACCTTCTGCCACGTACTGTCTGATAAATTCCGGCTCCCTGTATTCCTTTTCCGCTACAATTTTCATTTGTGGTGTTATAATTCCTTTTTTTGCTGCTTCCATTTGAGTGTTGTACGTCATAATTTTTCTCCTTTATAAAATTTAATTTTAAAAAAAATAAGCAGAAAATACCTTTTTTGGTACTTTCTGCTTACAAATAGCATTTATACTTCCTACGTTGGCATTATCCAAATCAGGTTAAGGGTCGAAGTTATAACTTCCTCTCAGCCTGTATACAAGCTCCCCTGCTTCTATTTATTTTTCTTAATCTTATCATAGTCAACAGGTATAGTCAATTTAAATTAAATATAAATAGTCTACAAACATAAAAAAATCCTCATGGAAAGAATATCTTTACCATGAGGATTTTGGTGCGGATAACAGGACTTGAACCTGCACGGTCGCCCACTAGAGCCTAAATCT
>CALLQM010000337.1 GCA_938014855.1 uncultured Clostridia bacterium
TTGGTTTGTTTTTATACCAACCCATTGTAATATTTCTGCCAATCTTGGGCATGCAAAAACTGCCGATCAAAAGATCGGCAGTTTTAAGATAATATTATTTCCTTTTTTTGAGCAATACAACGGTTCCAAGCGAAACAATTGCACCAAACGAGGCAATTCCTACCAAGTCAGAAGAACCTGTGGGAGGTGCAGGCACTGGAGCCGGATTTGGTTTGGTTGGAACTTCCGGTACGATTTCATTGACCGGCTCTTCCACATAAATATCATCATCTTCGTAATAGGTATCCAACGGTGTATCAGATAACACATAGTTACCCAATGTACGAATTTTTATCTGCCAACCATCGGTTCCAGTTTCCGTATCGTCCCCATCTACATAAATGAAACGGTCGGAAATATCGGTCAATTCGCCGCTGTCAACCTCATAAATATAAACATCATAAGGGTCTACATCATAATCATCGTCATCATCCTGACTCCAAGGATTATAAAGAGTCAGCGTTGCGCGGGATGTCGAATCAATCGACGGGCTTCCTACAAAGGTGCGGAAAAACAAGTCCGCATCTGCGGGATCACCATAGTCGCGATAAATTTGAGCATTGGATTTTGTGGACAGTTTCGCATAGAACTTGTCTGCATCATCGTTTGCTTCAAATTTCAGCGATGCAACGTCGTAGTTGTCGCCCCAAGTAATAATGTTGGTCTCATTGGAAATTGGATTAAATACGATGTCCTCGCCAACTTCAAAATCAGCGTCTTCACCGTCTTCCACATCATTATTAACCCACATTTCAAACCGAATATTAACGCGGTCGCCGCTACCCCATTTTCCTTCTTCCGAATGTTTTGCTTTGAAATAAACATCAAACGTCAGCTTTTTGTCTTCGGTCATGTTGGATTCTTCTAAATCAACTTTAATATAATCCTTTCGGTCTTGACCATCAAACCGTTTGCTGACAAACGAAACGGAATCGAGCAGTTTACCGTTTTTGTCTCGATCTAATTTAAAAGAAAAATTATCATTGTCTGTGATGTCCGATACCGTAGCAGTTCCTTCGCCCTTATTAAAATTAATCGGTTCATCATCCCCAGGCAATTCAAAATAATATTCTTTTCCGGGCGAAACATAATCAGCAATGATCCTGCCATTGGATGCTTCAAATCCGCCGACAGTATCACCGTCATCGTCATAAACATTAACCGTTGTTCCAAACGGCATATCAACCGTTTGAGCCGCAAGCACACTCAGCGAACCTCCGCCAATTACCAGCAATGCAGCTAACAGCGTTGCGATTTTCTTTTTCACGCTGTAAACCTCCCTCAAATTGTCAATATAATTGGTAATTTTATTATATTAGGTTTTGCATTCAAAGTCAAATGAAAACATAGTGAATTAAAAAACCGCTGTCTTTAGACAGCGGTTTTAAAACGTGCATTTAATTTTTTCCGGTAGGAGGATTTGGTTTCGTATTATTGGTGATCGAATCTGTTTCGGATTGCAAATCGGGGGATACATCCATCGTCTCCAAAATACCCGCCGATTCAACCGTTTCCGGCTGAACAGAATCGCTTGGTTCTGATTCCGTATCTGTTTCCAGCTCAATATTGGAAATCACATAGCTTCCCAACATACGAGTTTTAATGCGCCATCCGTTTACCTCATTGCCCTCTTCATCGGTTTCCAAATAGGTAAACAAACTGGTAACATCCGATAATACCCCATCCGAATCCTTTGTATAGATATGGCAGCTTTTTGGATTGACCAAAACACTGTCATCCTGCATCCATGGGTTGAGCAAAATCAACGTCGCACGGGATGTGGTCGAAATATTCGGATTGCCCGAAAAATTACGGAAGTATAGTTCTGCATCGGGATAATTTTGATAAACCGATTTATCCGCTTTCGTCGAAAGTCTTGCATAGAACTTGGAAGCATCGTCATCCGCTGTAAACTTTAGGATTGCAACATCATCCCAAGTTAGTTCATTATTTTCATTGGAAACTGGCTGATAGACAAATTGGTCGCCGGGTTCGGCGTCATAATCGTCGCCTTTTTCCAATGGATTATTAATCCAAAGATCTAACTCCACAGTCGCAAAGTCATCCTCCGACCATCCGCCATCTTCATTGTCCTCTTTTGCGGTAAAGGTTAAACGAAGTTCTGCTTTTTGTTCATCGGTCATATCACTGGGAGCAATCACTATTTTCAGCCATCCACAGCGGTTTCCGTTTGCATCCTTTTTTTCACTGACCTGCGAAACTTCATCGATCAGCCGTCTTCCGTCACCGTCTTTTTTAACTTTTAGTTTAAAATAGTCGTCATCTGCCAAAACATTGCTGTCATTGATGGTTGCTCCATCCGACAAGTCATTCGAGTTAAGCAGTTGAGCTCCCATAATTTTTAAATAAATCGTCTGATCCGGTGTAATTCCTTCTATGGAACCACCATTATATACAGTTCCTGCAATCGGCATTGCGTCTTCATCATATGCCGCTCCTATCCCGGTTCCCGCATCGATCGTAACCGTTCCGGGGCCGACTGCAAATACACCAGCTGATAAACAGCTAAGCGTAAGCATTACTGCCGAAATCAACGCTATTAATTTTTTCATAAACATTCTCCTTTCGGAGAAATAAACAAGATCATACAGCTCACCCTTTTCTAGTCTCTATTATATCCTGTAACCTATTCGAAAGTCAATGCGTTTTGTAACTATTTTGTAACTGTTTTGTTACTGTTTTGTCATAGAATTTGAAATTACTGGAAAATTATAAGCCAAAACTTCAGAATATTTCGGTTATATTCCCGTAATGCTTCTAATAAATGATTATGAGCAAATAATAGAAATTAGTCAGCTGTTGACAAATAATTCCGATCGTCTTAGTATTATAAAGATTATAAATTGAAGGAGATTTTCATATGAAATATAAAATTGAGGGAACTCCACTTCCTGTTGCAATATGTGAATTAGAAAACGGAGAATCTATGATTACCGAGCGCGGCTCCATGAGCTGGATGAGCCCCAATATGAAAATGGAAACCACCAGCAATGGCGGCGTTGGCAAAGCCTTGGGCAGAATGTTTGCAGGCGAAGCGTTGTTTCAAAACCGTTACACTGCAGAAGGTGGAAACGGCATGATCGCATTTGCATCGAGTTTTCCAGGTTCCATCGTCGCACTGAACATTACCCCAAACCAAGGAATGGTCGTTCAAAAATCCGGATTTCTTGCTTCCGAAACCGGTGTTGAGCTTTCGGTCTTTTTTCAGAAAAAATTCGGTTCCGGCTTTTTTGGCGGTGAAGGATTCATCATGCAGAAACTTTCCGGAAACGGTACGGCATTTTTGGAAATTGACGGTCATTGTATGCAATATGAGCTGGCCGCCGGTGAGTCTATGATTGTCGATACCGGTTATCTTGCGGCTATGTCCGACACCTGCTCCATTGAAATTGTATCAGTTCCGGGTATCAAGAATATGCTGTTCGGCGGCGAAGGCATCTTTAATACCCGCGTTCAGGGACCCGGCAAAATCTATCTGCAAACCCTGCCAATCAGCGCTGTTGCCGGCACTCTCCGTCCCTATTTCCCCTCTGCAAAATAAATAGAACGATACAAAAAGGGACTCAACAATTGATGAGTCCCTTTTTTGCATTTCATGCAATTGTATTTGCAAGCGCTTTACCGGCAATGGCTCCCAAAACACAGCAGAGGACACTTCCAAATATGTTCAGCAGTGCAAAGCTTGTACTGCCTTTTTGAAACAATTCTGCCGTTTCAAGACTGAACGTAGAAAATGTCGTAAAGCCGCCAAGAACTCCGGTTATCAAAAACAACTTGAGTGCTTTGGAATCCGGATAAGACATCATCAGCCATTGCGATAAAAATCCAATCAAAAAGGAACCGAGCAAATTGACACAAAACGTTGGGAATGGAAAAGACCATGTATAAAGTTTTCCGATACCGGCTGTACAAAGATACCGCATGGATGCGCCAACAAATCCTCCGCACCCTACTGCTAAAATCGTTCGCATAAAGGTCACCTCTGCGACAAATTATAACAGTTTTTTCGTCGAATGAAAAGGTTTTTAAAAAATGGGACAGCAAAGATACTGCCCCATTCTGATTATTCATATTTTTGATAAAGGGATTTTAGCTCAGCCAGCAGTGCTTGTTTTTTTGACAAACATGCATCCGCTTGTGCCTGTATTTGTTCAGCTCGATTTTTTTCTTTTTCATAGAGCGCTTGATAATCTGTTTGAGGAGGATTTTCCGGAAGATTTGGAACATTGATATCTTCCGGTTTATACCAACCGTTTACTGCCCCGCGCAGCTGCTGGTCAGTTCCAATATACCAAATTTTATTGGCATTCTTTGTGCTGTCAATCGTTCCCGCTTTTATGATGTTTCCGCTGCTGGCGACACCATAGGCGTAACATGGCCAACGTGTATCCGTATCAAATTCAATATGCAGATGCGGGCCGGTCGTATAGCGTCCGGTATTGCCATATTGTCCGATGACCGTGCTTTGTGTCACATATTCCCCTGCCTGCACATAAATCTGATCAAAATGAAACATCCGGCACGCTAAGCCGCTCACTGTCTCATCTTGAAACAGCACATCCTCATACACGATCACAATAACGTTGCCAAGCCGTGACTGATCGCCGTATAGCGTCGTTCCGTCGGGGCCGCATGCAATGACCTTTCCGTTGCCGCATGCATAAACGTCGGTGTTTGAGCCGATTGCATCCAGCCCATAATGATGAAATCCCCAATAAGCTTTATATTGCGCATTTTTGTAAGTTGCCGTAATGCGCATATCCGTAATCGGTAAGATTAATCTTTGACTCATCTTTGTCACCTTTTCTTTTTTTGCTGTCGTAAAGCATCTTGTCGTTATAAAGACTGCCTTACCTATTTGCAAGACTAACTCCTTTTTATTTACTTTCATAGAAGCATAAGCATCTACTAAACTATATGCATCTGTCCATCAAGATGACAAGTTGAAAGACTCTTAGAAACGTCCGATTATCTCACTCCCCGCTCGTTTTCAGCATACGATAGTAGTATATTTTTAAGGGAGGCAGTAAATTGGATATAAATCATTTAAGCATCGGGATGAAAGCTCCCGACTTTCTTGCTACCACTACAACCGGACCGATGAAAATGTCGGACTATAAAGGAAAATGGCTGGTCTTTTTCTCACATCCGGGGGATTTATCATAAAAATCAATCTGCTAATTTAAAAAATAAAATCTTATGAGACGGCTAATCGATTCCATTTGAGGAACTTTGCTGTTTTGCAAGTTCTGTTAATCTGCATATAATATCTTGAGGTGGAAAACGATGTCGCAACTAAAATGCTTGTCCGGAGATAAATTGGCATATCTCGCCACCACAGCCGCCATTGCTCTGTCACAAGAATTTGATGCAGATGATATCAATATTTTAAGCAATTTTTTTAATGCAATGGGCGACAGCTTGGGCATTATCGCCGCACAGCAGGGGGCATGTAATTCCCAAAATGATACGGGGCTTATTCACGACCGATAAGATGCATGATTTTTGTGGGATCGGTAACACTAGTTTTTGAGGTGAGATACAGTATGCCAAAAGACAGCCAGCCGGATAATAAAAAAGCCCGCATCAAAAAATGCAATGGTCAAACTCCGATCACACGTGAAAATCAGAATCAAAACCGAACTGCAAAAAAGCAATCCAACAATCGCAACGATGTATAGCAAAAAACCGCCTGTCTATTAAGACGGGCGGTTTCTCAGTTGTTGAGTTCTAAACGGATGTAATTGGTATTACACATGGATGCAGGCAAAACTACGCACAATGGTTCCGCGTTTTCGTGCAATTTCCCTTGCCCGTTCCCATGCCTGATTATAAGTTTCTTTTGATAAATAACTTTCCGAGGTTCCGTCGCCATAGATCACTTGAATACGCCGGGTTTTTTCCATTGCTTATCCTCCTTCTTCCACTGGTTCAACAAATATTTCGAGCAGATCGGTATCCGTGTGATATTGACATCCGCCGTAACCTTTTATTGTTCCGGTTTCTTTGGCGACAGCCGCGAGGGTATGTATAAATTGTTCGATATTTCTGCCGCGTTCCTCCGGAGTGATTTCCGGAATGATTTCGTGAAATGTTAAGCTTGGGCGGTTTTTCTTTGCCATTCAATCACCCTGTATCTTTTATGAAAATCAAAGGTTGTCCTATGCGTAAAACGACCGCCTTCCAATCAGTTTGTCAAAAAGACAGAACATTTGGACATAAAAAAAGCGCCCCTTTCAGGGCGTTTTTTGGTTTGCGCTATTCATACATTCCATTTTGTGACATGTAATTAAAAATTTGTGCGCCATGTTCCTGTTCCTCTTTTTGAATATGGTTAAGCACATTGCGGATGTTTTCATCCCGAAATTCGAAAATGCTGGTATCATAGACAGACGAGACATGTTTTTCGGTAGCCAATACATCGGAACATAAATATTTATCTTTTATCTTATTTACTTCGATGCAGTCCGGGCTGTAATTGGCTTGTACCGGCATCTTCTGCTGATTATCGGAGCTGTTTTCCATTTGCGGGACGGTGCCGTCCAGAATTTGGTTGATGGTATCCAAATGCTGCTGTTCGGCCACCCCAATTTTTGAAAACAACGCTTTTAATTGACCATCTAAGGCATAATAAAAATACTTTTCATACTTATCGACACACAACTGTTCGTGCGATTTTAAGTCCTGCAAAAGTGCCGTTTCTTTTTGATTCAGCGTCATAAAAATCACCTCACAGTTAGTATGGAAAAACTCTAGGGCTTCATGCAGAAAGTCGGATGAAAACCGCATTTTCTGCCGATAGAACCCGTTGACAATCCAAACAATGACCGTTATAATGAATTTAGCAAGGGTACTGCCGATAACGGTTAGCCCCTAAGGTAGTAAAGGAATGACCGCTTTCATTTGGCATGAGGTGCGGTTGTTCCTTTTTTGTATTCAAAAATGACAAAAATTGATGGGGGTGTCAAATTTGGTAGCGATCTACGCCAGGCAGTCAATCGAACGGCCGGATAGTGTCTCTATCGATGCGCAAATGGATCAATGCCGGAAATTTTCCGGCGAAGATTACAAAGAATACAGCGATGTTGGTTATTCCGGAAAAAACACCAATCGTCCTCAGTATGAACAAATGATTGAGGATATCAAGTCAGGCAAGATAACATCCGTGATTTCCTATCGGCTGGATCGTATCAGCCGCAATATCATTGACTTTGCGAATCTCTTGGAACTGCTCGAAAAGCACCATGTCACCTATCTTTCCGCCACCGAACAGTTTGATACATCGACCCCCATCGGACGCGCAATGATCTATATTGTCATGGTTTTCGCTCAGCTGGAACGGGAAACCATCGCCGGGCGCATTGCCGATAACTACAAATTCCGATGTACACAAGGGCTTTTTATGGGCGGGAATACCCCGTTTGGATATGACAGCGAACGGATCAGCTTGGATGGCAAAAAAATTTCCATCCTAACACCGAATGAACAAGCCGAAACGCTCCAGCGAACGTTGAAGCTGTTCACTTCCAACCACAGCATTTTTTCTATTTGCCGCACCCTCAACCAAGAGGGAATTCTGACATCCAAAGGAAGCTCTTGGGTCAACAATTCGATCAAACGCGTTCTGCGCAATATCAGTCCTTGCTGTGCGGATGAAAATTTGTATCATTATTTGATTGCAAAAGGTTATCAAGTCGTCAATCCATTGGAGGATTTTGACGGAAAACATGGCATGTGCCTATTTTTTAAACAAAAAAATCGCAATCAGCAAACGGAAGTTTCCCAGCAGATCGCAGTTGTAGGGATGCATCGGCCGCTGATTTCGTCCGAACAATTTATTCATGCACAGTCGATTTTGGACAAGCGAAACCCCGTTCGTTCCAAACGTTCAAGCCGCACATTTTTAGCAGGACTGGTCAAATGCAAAGAATGCGGATATAGTTTCGGGCTGAAATATACAAGCAAAAACGGTTCGGATTATTGTTATTACCACTGCCGCGGACGAGAAACACGCGGCATCTGTCAAAACAGCATGTATATTCCGGCGCAGGAGTTGGAAAGCGGAATTTTGAAGCTTTGTATGAAGCATCTCAAAAATATCCGCAGTTATGAATCGAAAAAAGAGAAAAAGGCTACATATGGCGATCATATTGAAAGTCTGCGTGCTCAGATTCAAAATTTAATCAGCAATGTTGGAAAAGGCAATTCGGTTGTCGATGATCTGCTGACGCAGAAAATCACTCTGCTGCAATCTCAAATCAACGAATATGCCAAAAATGAGAGGATCCACAACTATCGGCAGGCACTTGACAGCAAAACGACTGACGGACTCAAACAGCAGCTTAAAAACTTTGACCAATTGAGTATGGCGCAAAAAGCGTCTGTCATTCGCGGTATGGTCAAACGAATCTTTGTGGATATGAACGGCAATTTAGAAATCCAGTATCATTTTTAGCGTTTTGATTTTGATGCTTTTACACCCGTCTGCACAACGGAATTTTTAGCCTTTGCACAAGCTTATCCACAATTTAAAGAACGAAACACGAATCTTCTTGGGCTCAGCATTGACAGCAACCCGTCCCACTTGGCATGGGTCTATGCCATCTATATGACGACCGGCGTTCCGATTCCGTTTCCGGTTGTGGCTGACCGAACCGGCGATATCGCTCGCATGTATGGAATGGTTGCGCCGGACGTAAGCACACAGGAAACGGTACGCAATGTGTTTATTATCGACCCCAATCAAATTATCCGCGCAATTCTTATTTATCCGCTGACAAACGGACGCTATATTCCGGAAATACTGCGTCTTGTCATGGCTCTTCAGGAAACAGACAAAAACAAAGTCGTAACACCCGCTAACTGGCAGCCCGGTCAGCCCACTATGGTTCCGCCGCCAAAAACATATGACGAATTGATTAAACGTGAAACCAATCCGGAAAGTCAGAATTTATATTGTGAGGACTGGTTCTGGTGCTATAAGCAGCTGCCATCTTCCGATTAAACAAATTTCCCCCATACTTAACAAAAAGGAGCGGATGACGCATTGCGTCATCCGCTCCTTTTTTAGATACATGTTTATGTACGCTCAATATCGGCGGCAAGCTTAAGAACATCCCGTTCATTGGTCGCCCAGCTTGTGCAAAAACGCACAACGCTGTTCTGTTCATCTGCCTTTTGCCAAAATGCAAATTCGTAGTTCTCACGCAATTGTTCCAATACCGTATTGGGCATAATCGGGAACTGTTGATTCGTAGTGGAATCATTTAAAAATGAATAACCTTTTTTTATACATGCTTCCCGAATCAACATTGCCATCCTGACGGCATGGTTTCCAATTTCAAAATACAGATTGTCTTCCAAAAGTGCCTGAAACTGAACCCCCAGCAGTCTGCCTTTCGCAAGCATTCCGCCCTTTTGTTTGATGATATAACGAAAATCTTCCTTTAAAACCTCATTGCAGATAACCAATGCCTCTCCAAACAGAGTTCCAACCTTTGTTCCGCCGATATAAAATGCATCACACAGCTGTGCAAGAGCAGGTAAATCCAAGTCATTCTCCTGTGCACACAGCCCATAGGCAAGACGTGCACCGTCCACATAAAGATAAAGATGATTCTTTCTGCATGTTTGACTGATGGCGGTCAGTTCTGCGCGGTTGTAAATGGTTCCAAGCTCGGTTGGAAAGGATAGATAGACAAGCTTTGGCTGTACCATATGTTCATGATTTTCATCTTGAACATGCTCATCATAGACCGTTTGGATTTGTTCCGCAGTCAATTTTCCATCCGTTGCCGGCAAAGCCAGTACTTTGTGTCCGGTGGCCTCAATCGCCCCGCTTTCATGCGTATTGATATGTCCGGTGTCGGCGGCAACTGCGCCCTGATGGGGACGAAGTGCGGCTGATATGACCGTCAAATTCGTCTGTGTACCGCCCACCATAAAGTGAACAGCAAGATCACTGCGGCCGCATTTTTCCCGAATCAAATCGGCGGCTTTCTGACAATAGGGGTCTTCGCCATATCCTGCCGTTTGTTCTAAATTTGTATGAACTAATTTTTCCAATACTTTTGGATGTGCACCCTCGCTGTAATCGCAATTAAACCGTACCATGTCAACACTCCTTAGCATACAATTTGGTGCAGAGAAACCGTTTTGAATTCGCTTTTACCTGCTATTCAAAGAAAACAATCTAATTATAACATTCCAATGATGAAGAAACAAATAGGATATTTCAAAAATATGAATTACTGCAAAGTTTGGGAATCCAATTCGGTATAAGTCAAGCGGCCTTGGATACGCTCGGAGCTCATCAAACTGATTTTATTTACCTTCATGTTAAGCGGACGCAGCACTTTTTGAAACCTTTGTATGTCCGCACCACGCTCAAATTGAATCTGACGGCCTAAAGTCAAATGCGGCGAGTATTTTCGTTTTTCAAGCACAAATCCTACATCGGCTAATTGCTTGACCAAATTTTCTTGAAGTGAAAACAGCTCCGTGCTTTTTTCAAAACCTGCCCAATAAAGATCTCCGCCTCTTCCGCGAAAGCTTCCTAACTCATTTAATTGTACAAAAAACGGGTCTGCGGCCGTTCGATGAATCGCTTGTTTCGCCGCGTCCAGCCGATCGGTTTCCCCTAAAAAAGCTAAGGTTAGATGCAGATTTTCGCGGCGCGAAAAGTTGCCCCGTACCGCATATGGTCTCATCTCCTCAATTACGTCGCACAGACAATCTTTGATTAATTCTTCCAAGAGAACTGCAACGAACAATCGCATGATATCTCTCCCTTTCTCCACCTTCATTTATAAATATTATACCATTCTTTTCTATTTTATTGCTCATGTAAACCACACAAGGAGAGAAAAACGTAGGCATTTGGTATCTAAAATTGATTGCTACTCGCTCAAGAGAATAAGCAAAACAAATTTGGAAATATTACTCATGAGGTGATAATTATGCAGCTATCGCAAAAAGAAACATTACTCTTACAAGACTTAAAAGAAAAGGAACAAACCTGCGTAGAAAAATATAGTAATTACGCATCCGACGCACGCGACCAACAACTTAAAAATCTGTTTAATCAAATAGGGCAAGCTGAAAAGCAGCATTTGGACTCGATTAATCAGATTATGAACGGAACCGTTCCGACCATGCAATCAGGAAGCAGCAATCAGCAGGCACAGCAGTCATTTACCGCAAACTATAACTCAGCCGAAAATAGCCAAGATAAACAAAAAGACAGCTTTCTTTGTACCGATTTGCTTTCAACAGAAAAGCATGTTTCTTCCACATATGATACCAGCATTTTTGAATTCAAAGATACGAATATAAGAAACGTTCTGAATCACATTCAAAAAGAAGAACAACAGCACGGTGAACAAATTTATAACTATATGGCTCAGAATGGAATGTATAGTTAATTTGAACAAAAGGCGATTTTTAAAAAGCAGTTAATGGAAACGGAATTGAAAGCGGGGCAAAATGCCCCGCTTTTTTTATTGTAGTTGTTTCTAGCTCATTTTGTGTAACGCATACCCATCTATTAAACTGTACTTTTACTTATTGTATGCTATTATATTGGTAATAAAAATTATTTATATAATCTCTAGCGTAAAAGAAAACAAAGATTTCCGCAAGTAAAATCAAGCAATGCAATTTCCATTACGCTATAATTGTTATAGAGTGATTGAAGTGAGGTGAATAGACAAATGTACGAGTGGCATAAAAATATCCAAATAATCGTTGATGAAATTGACGAGTGTATCAGACATCATCACGATGAATTACTAACGTTACGGTTTCTTTCTCGCAAGTTGGGTTATTCTGAATATCACACTACCAGAAAATTTAAGGAAATATCGGGTACGCAGTTTAGAGATTATTTGCGACTTAGAAAGCTAGCCTTTGCACTAAAAGAGGTTCGGGATAGTGAAAAAAGCATTTTGGATATTGCTTTTGATTATGGTTTTTCCTCACATGAAGCTTTTACCAGAGCTTTCAAGGGATCATACGGTGTAACTCCAAGTGAATACCGAAAAAAGCCTAAACCTGTCGTTCTTCGTACAAAAATAAACCCTTTCGACCGCTACTTTTTAGGATTTGGAGAGATTGGTATGATGAAATCTACAGATGATGTTAAAATTTATTTTGTAACCATTCCCGCACACAAATTTTTGCACATTAAAAACTATGAGAGTAATGGCTATTGGGATTTTTGGCAAAAGCAAAGTCTTATTCCTGGACAGGACTGTGAAACAATTTGCGGCTTACTCGATAGTATCAAGGGCAAATTGGATGATGATGGTGGAAGCGAATCTAACGGCAGCAGCGGTCAGATTATGGCATACATGAATGACCCGGACGGCAGACTCTGCGATTGGGGTATTCCACGCACAGAGTGCTATGGTGTACGTCTTCCTCTTGATTATAAAGGTGAAGTACCACCACAAATGCTTATGATTGATGTTCCCGAAGCCGAGTATATTGTTTTTGAACATGGGCCATTCAATTATGAGCAGGAAAATCGCAGTGTAGAGGAAAAAATGGAAAAGGCAATGGCAACTTTTGATTTTGCAGATACCGGTTACTGCTTTGATACTTCCCCCGGTAGATTAATTTACTTCTATTTTAATCCAGATCGGCATTTTAAATATATCAGACCCGTGTGCAAGCTTTAATGATTTGGTACTATCTTAAAAAACGGTGGCTGACGATAGTTTAACTATATTTTTAATTTTTTAGGTTAAAAATAAAGGCGGGTTACCCCGCCTTTTATATTGTGCTTTAATTTAAAATAATCTTTAAGTTCTAAATAGGTAACAACTATCAGTTAATACCATTGTTTCCATCGCGCAGATTTTGCCGGAAACGCTTGTAAAAGCAGTTGTAGGGCATTCCAAAAGCATGGATACGTTCGGCGTATACGGGCATGAATTCGGAAATCAAAGTAAAAACGCTTCTAACATGTTGGCTGATGTCTTTCACAAGATATTGGACGATAAAAACCCATCAAATAACTAAGTGTGTTATAAAGTGTGTTACTGCAAAAAACGAAATCCTCACAGAACCGCTTACAAAGCCATTCTATGAGGATTTAATTTGGCTGGGCTAGCTGGATTCGAACCAGCGAGTGCAGCAGTCAAAGTGCTGTGTCTTACCGCTTGACGATAGCCCAATATTTGATAATTCCCCGCCCGCTAAGCGGCCGGGGAATGACAACTCAGTGGGGTGGATAGTGGGATTCGAACCCACGGTCTTCAGTGCCACAAACTGACGCGTTAACCGACTACGCTATACCCACCATATGGTGCGCCAGAAGGGACTCGAACCCCTGACCTACTGCTTAGAAGGCAGTTGCTCTATCCAGTTGAGCTACTGGCACTTGATGCCGCCTAAGAAAAAAGTGGAGCAGGTGATGGGAATCGAACCCACGTGTTCAGCTTGGAAGGCTGAGATTCTACCATTGAACTACACCTGCACGACCTGTGTTATCGGCGACGCATTTTATTCTAGCAAATCAGACGGCAAATGTCAAGTATAATTTTACAATTTTCTAAATTTATTTTATAAACCTGACAAAAGCCGAGTTCGTAATTTCCTTTTATACCTATATATAATAGCATATCCAATACCTATTAAGAAATCATGAACCGAGTGTGAATTCTGTCTGGTAATGGGCGATTTTCTTGCAATCACTTCCTTTTTGCGATATACTATTATGAGTCTAAATATGCGGTTTCATTTGTAGTTGACGCCGCCATTCTTTTTGGAGGCTTTTCTATGTTTTTTATATCTCCATCCATTCTAGCAAGCGATTTTACCAACCTTGAATCTGAGGTTTCCGCTATGAAACAAGCCGGCGTGGACATGATCCATGTAGACGTTATGGACGGCCACTTTGTGCCCAATATTTCCATCGGGCTTCCTGTGGTCTCTTCCCTTCGAAAAAAAACGGATATGGTGCTGGATGTCCACCTTATGATCTCCGATCCGCTGACCTATGCACCGCAGTTCGCGGACGCCGGAGCGGATTTCGTTGTGTTCCATTTGGAAAGCGACAGTCAGCCGCAGGCAGTCATTGATTCCATCAAAGCCAAAGGCAAAAAAGTTGGAATCTCCATTAAACCAAAAACGCCGGCCAAAACGGTTTTCCCGTATCTTGACCAGCTGGATATGGTTTTGGTAATGACGGTGGAGCCTGGTTTTGGCGGTCAGAAATTTATGGCTGACATGTGCCCGAAAATCGCCGAGATCCGAAAAGAATGTGAACGGTTGGGGGTCGCGCCCATGATCGAAGTGGACGGCGGGATCGACTGCAATACAGTCGGACAAACAGTACGCGCCGGCGCAAACGTATTTGTTGCGGGAAGTGCGCTGTTCGGTAAACCGGATTATACCGCCGCTGTTTGTGCTTTGCGTAAAGCGGCCGAAGAGGCATAATATCCGCCTGTTATCCAAAACAAGCGGATATAAAATCAACGGCATTCTCTTCTAACAACAGCTGGCCATGTTCCCCCAGATACGCTTCTGCCAGAGTTCCTTCACCACAGCGTTCTGCGAACTCATCCAGCAGAGAAAGAGATACATTTTCCAGCGTATCCAACGGATAAATCAAAAGGCGCCAGCCGTTATTCACTCGATACAACGCACTTTTTAAGATTCGGTGAGAACAGCGCCGGAACAGCTGTACCGCACCGGTTATCAATACATCAACATCATCGAACGCATAGATCACCGGAGATGTCACACGGCGGTGAACTTTCCAGCGTCTTTGTACGCAGGCATCCATTGTTGAAAAAAAGATCGCACAGCCGCCATCCTTAGTAGGATATACTTCTATAAACACTTTTTCACCCGGTTCAAAACCGTCCGCTCTCAGCAGCGTGATGATAGAAAGCAGAAGTTCTTGTGTTTCTTTGCCTGCGCAGTCCATGCGTTCAAATGTGAGTGATTTCTCTTTCAGCTCCTCGCCTGTCAGAAGGACCTGATAGAGACGTTTGTTGATCTGCCTGATTTTCATTGCCATTCCCCCTTATGTTCAGGGAGCGCTGCTCCTTCCTTACTACTATCTGTTTGCAGTTATTTTTTGATTAATGGAGGTTTGCTATGGCAGGATTTTTATATAAGGGCATTTTGCTCCAGCAAAAGAAAGAGCCTGCTCTGTCCCGTGACCTGCGGGAATTTTTTAATGCGGACACAATGGGTTCCACAATGGACCGCAAGCCGCCGGAAAAAATCGATGAACTGACGCACGATGACATTTTGTCCATTGCAAGGCAGGCTCGAATTGTGGACGAGCGTGACGGCAAACTGCTGGCAAACAAGCTGGCGGCTTCGCGGCGCCATAAGCCACAGGTTCTGGTTGCGGACGCAATCGACGACGAACCCTATATCTCCAGCCAGCTGAACCCCCTTCTTCATAACCAATCGTTATGTGCGCAGGGGCTTCGGCTTGCGCAGCGTGTCTGCGGTTCCCAACAGGCTTTTTTCGCTGTCTAGCGAAATCTGACCGATCTGGAAGTGAAAATCCCAAAAAAGA
>CALLQM010000338.1 GCA_938014855.1 uncultured Clostridia bacterium
ACTGATCTGCCGGGTTTTCTATCATGATAAATTGGGACCTGCGAAAATAGCAGCGCTTATTTGTGCGGTTTGCGGTGTAACGCTCTTTATGGAACCGAGAAGCGGAAGTTTTGCTTTGGTTGGGGTGATTCTTGCAGTTGGTTCAGGGCTGACCTACGCGGTGTATATGGTGGGCATGGATAAACTGGGGCTTAAAGAGATTGACCCATTAAAATTGTCTTTTTATATGGCGGCGGCAGTTTCGATTGGGATGCTGTTTTATAATGTGCCCCGTCAACAGATTTTGTTTTTATTGCCGCCTAAAGCGGCGTGGTATACTTTTCTAGTTGCTATTTGTACTTCTTTTTTTGCAGTAGCATTGCTGCAATTGGGTATCAAATATTTGAGTGCTACCTCAGCGGCGCTGTTTAGCCTCTTTGAACCAATCTGTGGCAGCCTTGCGGGAACCATTTTTTTAAATGAACCGATGACAATTGCAAAAGCTTTTGGCAGTGTTGTGATTCTTTCCGCCACTGTAATTTTAACGGTAGCTGATCGAAAAGCAGTACAAAAACCATGTAATTAAGCAAATGAACCGATAAAGTGTCAAAAATGGATTTGAAAGGTAATAAATTATCACTTTTCTGTCTTTTTCTTGCGAAAACATATTGACAAACGGGCAATGGTACGTTATAATGATAAAGCTGTTTCGAGAAACGGCACTTTTCAATTATTGCCCGATTGTGTAATGGTAGCACGACAGACTCTGACGGTGCATAATATTAAATTTTAAGACCTGCTGATGATGTTCAGCAGGTCTTTTTTGCGCTATCCATGCGGGTTTACGGACATTTTGCAGCTTTGCTATTTTGTTTGCAATTTGGGGCAAATTAGGGCAGATTGCAAACAAAGTGCAAACATTTTATTGATACGAAAGCTATTATAAATAATAGAAACATAAAAAATGAATCCAATAACATCACTTTGGTAAATCCGAGAGCGGTGTTATTTTTTTTGCTCTTTAGCGTTTTTCACGATGTATCTCCAAGATAAATTCAATTAAAAACACACTTCCGCTTTGATTTTTTAAATTCACCGAGTATCCGCTATATAAAGTGAACGCTTTTGTTTTGCGGTTCATCTCTTGACAAAGTTCCTAATTTGAGTGATGAATAACAAAACCCTTGGGGAGGGTGCCGGTGTGTCGCTGGATCTTCATAATCAACGCTTTGGGCTGGAAATAGAAATGACAGGCATTACAAGACAGTACGCAGCTCAAATAACAGCTGAATATTTTGGAACATCCGAATCCTATGAGGGCGGTGCTTATTATCAGTACATAGCAAAAGATACCACAGGAAGAAAATGGACATTTGCCCGGGATTCATCTATTATAGCACAACGCAAAGTGAGCGGAATACTTCAATCTGCCGGGGATGGATACATTTGTGAATTTGTATCGCCTATTTGTGTGTATGAAGATATTCCGATCATTCAGGAACTGATTCGTAAGTTTCGTAAGGCTGGAGCATTGGTGAATTCCTCTTGCGGTATTCATGT
>CALLQM010000339.1 GCA_938014855.1 uncultured Clostridia bacterium
CAGACGAAGCGGCTTCCTAGGCGGGCGCGCCAAGATGTTCTTTGCATCAGTACTCATAAATCACGATTTCATCGTTTTGAACCGTTACGGTGAGATAATCAAGTGTTCGGTCTTGAGCCGGAACAGTGTAATTTGCGCTGTAAGTTCCGTCCTTATAAATTCCGGCAGATTCGGAAGCTGAGGACTCGGAACCATCTTGTTCCGGTTTGCGTTGGCAGGCAGTAAACGTGCTGATTACTAAAGTTGAAGCAAGCAGCAAAGCGAGTAATTTTTTCATCTATGTAGTGACCTCCATAAATCGAATCGGTCTTATCCATTTTAAATGGCGCCGGTATCAATAGAATAGGATTTTCCAGTTTAGCTGGATCTTTACAAATATAAGAAAGTATACCATTTTTGCAAGATCAAGTCAATCATTTCGCATGATTGTGTGTCAATTGAGACACACTAGATTTTAAAGGACTTTGATAGAAAAGAATGGCTCTCAAAGGTACAAAAAATGGGTGTTTCCACTATAAAAGTGTATGATTCTGTAAAAATTACTGCATATTGGTAACGCAATTGTTGAAAAGTATCGGTTCATGCGTTATAATAGCCGAAGTGGCAAACGGAATTTCGCCGTTTGCCACTGTAATTGTTTGTCAAATGAATCGGATCCCGCAAAGAGCGGGGAAAAGATTTTTCATATACAATATATAATGAGTAAACTGTTGGAATAGGAGAGCAGCTATGCCAAATCTAACTTATGTCGTGAAACGCATTGCCGGCATGAACTATCGTGCAATGCTGGATACTGCACGTACCGTGCATGAGCGCACAGGAAAAAATACATTAAGTACACTTGCTGATATTATATACTGCGGGTTTAAATATCAAGCGGGTTATATGGACTATTTGGTGTTTGAATTTTACAATTTAACGAATGAACAGCGCGCAACGTATATCACCCGCGGAAAAAACAATCATTATGTACGCCTGCTGAATCCGCAAAAAAACTGGCATCTGCTGGAAGATAAAATTGAATTTCTAAAGCGATTCGATGGATTTCATGGGCGCGCATGGATTGATTTACGGGAAACCGACAAGGAGACATTTGATGCTTTTTGCAGACAGCACCCGAAACTGGTTGCAAAACCGCTGGATGGAACTTGTGGCCGCGGCATCGAATTTATCGAAATTTCTGATGACAGCAAAATTGTTGGACTGTACGATATGCTCATGGAAGGCAAACAGTATCTCTTGGAGGAATTTATCGTTCAACACCCGCAGGCCAGCAACATTTATCCGCTTTCGGTCAACACACTTCGGCTTGTTACGATTCGAAACGGCGATGATGTGCATCTTGTTTTTTCCAGTATGCGGATTGGCAACGGAAAAAAGGTGGACAACCTAAACAGCGGCGGTATGGCTGTTCTAATCGATATGGACACCGGCAAGATTTGTACCCCCGGTGCAGATAAAGAGGGACGCGCTTACTTCCAGCATCCGATGACCGGAGTGGATTTAATTGGTGCAGAAATCCCGTTTTATCAGGAGGCGGTTCAGTTGGTCAAACGTGCCGCAATGAAGATTCCGGAATTGGGATATATCGGCTGGGATGTAGCAATCACGGAAAATGGACCGATCATGATTGAGGCGAATCATTTCCCGGGACACGACATCTATCAATTCCAGGTGCATCTTGGACCGGATAAACGAGGATTGGTCCCTCGTTTTGATAACGCAGTCAAAGGTATGTCGGCTCATTAAAACAGAATCAACAAGCCCGGTTCCATGTAATGGAACCGGGCTTGTTTTGTGATGGCTACGATAACAGCATACGGTCGTTATCCAGCTCTTTTTTGCTTTTATCTTTAAACTTTGCAAGCAGATCTTGAACGGTCAATTTAGAGCGTTCTTCACCTTTGATGTCAAGAATGATGCGTCCGCCGTCCATCATAATGGTGCGGTTTCCGCAATCCAAAGACTGCTGCATGTTGTGGGTAATCATCATGGTTGTGATTTTTTCTTTTGCAACGATTTTTTGCGTTAAAACCGCAACTTTTTCCGCAGTTGCGGGGTCAAGCGCTGCGGTATGTTCGTCCAAAAGCAATAGTTTAGGCGCTACAATGGTAGCCATCAACAGGGTGACTGCTTGTCTTTGTCCGCCGGATAGAAGCCCCATTTTTGTTTTCATGCGGTCTTCCAACCCGAGCCCTAGCTCCGCAAGGCGGTCACGGAAAAAATTCGGATCCTTTTTTCTGCCGCCAAATTGAAATATACTCTTTGAACTGCGTTGATAAGCCATAGTCAGATTTTCTTCAATGGTCATATTGGGTGCGGATCCTTTTAATGGATCTTGAAACAGCCGTCCAATGCTGCCAGCGCGCCGATAGTCCCGCATAAAGGTGATGTCTTTGCCATCCAGCAGGATATTGCCGCTGTCAATCAAAAACGAACCGCCGATTGCGTTAAACAAAGTGGATTTTCCGGCGCCGTTTCCGCCGATGATGGTGATGAAATCGCCTTGTTCCAACGTTAAGTTTAAATCAATCAGAGCTTTGCGTTCATTTATCGTGTTGGGTGAAAAGGTTTTATTGATATTCTTAAGCTGTAACATTTTTAGACGCCTCCCTCATCAGTTTCATCAGACGATACCTGCTGATGATCAGCGGATAGGAGATTGCCAAAGCGACAATGACCGCAGAAATCAATTTTAAGTCATTGGTTGGCATACCCTGCGCAAATACAAACGCGATGATACAGCGGTAAATGACCGCTCCAAACACAACGGCTATAATGTTGCGCCAAATATTGGGACGCCCGAAAATGACTTCTCCGATAATCAGAGATGCAAGCCCGACGACGACCATACCGATTCCCATGCTTAAATCGGTAAAACTTTGGTACTGCGCAATCAGCCCGCCCGAAAGCCCAACCAGCGCATTGGCAAGACCAAGACCGATGAATTTCATGCGATCCGTGCTGATAGAAGAGGAGCGGACCATCTCTTCATTATCTCCGGTAGCACGGATACAAAGTCCGGTCTGCGTGCGGAAAAACAAAGTCAAGAAGATACCTACTAAAATAACG
>CALLQM010000340.1 GCA_938014855.1 uncultured Clostridia bacterium
GATTTTAGTCATTTTAACTCCTTTCGGCTCAACAAAAGGTGGCTGAGTCTGGTACCGTTTCCTGTTATTATAAGGAACACCGGAGCAGCTCCATCAATTGTTTTTGGAATATCTGCCAAGTGTTCGGCTGTTTGTTAAGCGCAAAAATCGAACTTAGACAGTTAGGAATAAAGGAGAATCAACATGAATTTTCAATTAATTGATCGGGAATCTTGGAAACGAAAAGAATATTTCGATCTCTACTACAATAATTTACCCTGCACGTACAGCATGACAGCGAATCTTGACATCACGTCTTTGCTGAAAACCATCCATGATAAAAACTTAAAGCTTTATCCTGTGATGATCTATTGCATCTCGGTGATTGTAAATCGCCATGATGAATTTAGGACTTCTTTTGATGCAGACGGAAACATTGGAGTTTTTGATTCTGTAAGTCCTAGTTTTACGGTTTTTCACAAAAACAGTGAGACCTTTTCCAGCATTTGGACAACGTTTGATGAAAATTTTTCAAAGTTTTATGCGTCCTATTTATCCGATTTTGAACAATACGGTGAAATTGAAAAGCTCGCGGCAAAACCAAATGCGCCGTCCAATTTATTCAATATTTCCAGCATTCCATGGACGTCGTTCACTGGATTCAACCTTAATTTAGCAAAGGGATATGATTATTTGCTCCCAATTTTTACAATGGGCAAATATTTTACAGAAAATGATAAAACAATGCTCCCTCTTTCGGTGCAGGTGCACCATGGGGTCTGCGATGGATTCCATGTATCGCGCTTGATAAACAAACTTCAAACATTGGTGCAGGAATTTTCATAAGAAAGCGAAAGGCGCAGGCAATCGTTCGATTGCCTGCGCCTTATTTTATTCAAACATATCGCGGGTCATTGCCTGATCAATTTTGACGTAAAGTGTCAATTTGTTATTGGTATCGCATGTTGCTAAAAAGATTTCGGAAATGTTTGAAAATCCCTGAGCTTGAAGCTGTCTTTCCAGCCACAACCGATCATTTCCGGTGTATTTTAGGTTATCATCTAATACTTTTCCGTCAATGATGACATTGATTAGCGGCATATCCTGCGCAGGTGATAGATTCAGGTCTTTAGGCGTTACAGGACGCTGTAACGATACCGGCAGAATGCTGACCTTTCCGTTCGCCTCCAAAATCACCGTTTGGATATTTGATAGATCAAAATAACCGTTGTTTCGGCACAAAGCCAAAAACTCATTGACGTCGATTTTTGCTTTTGCTAAGTTTTTGCGGTATATTTTGCCGCTGTCCATTAAGATGATTGCTTTGCCTGTAAAAAATCGACGCAGTTTGATGGATTTGCTGGTGACATAGGTGAGCAAAAAGGTGGCTAATCCATAGACTACCATCGCAATGAGCGGCTTTAAAAAATCATCTTCCAGTGCGGTGGCCATTTCTGCCGCAATGGAGCCGATTGTAATGCTGTTAATGTAATCGAACATGCTTAATTGAGAGATTTGGCGGTCACCAATGATTTTTGTCAGGATAAATAAAATAATAATCGAACCAATCGAAGTAAGGATAATATGAATCAGTTCCAATCCATGTTCCTCCAATCTATAAAACATACAAGGATATTATGTGCAAATAAATCTTAGAAATCATAGATTTCATAACAGGAATGGAAATTGACGAAGCTTAAAAAACGTGATATGATAAATTTAATAAAATAAATGTTTGCGGGGGGACTCTCAAGAGTTGAGAAGGTAAAACCTGACCCTTTGAACCTGTTAGTTAAGACTGACGTAGGGAAGCAAATCACTTGCATTTTTATGAAGGTGTCTGCTAAACCGGCAGATACCTTTTTTTATTGATTAAAGGAGAGATAACACATGAAAAAGGTGCTAACAATCGCCGGCTCGGATTGCAGCGGCAGTGCAGGTATTCAGGCAGATCTCAAAACATTTTCCGCTCATGGTGTATATGGGATGAGCGTGATCGTTTCGGTCGTGGCAGAAAACACATCCCGCGTCATCGATATCCAGGATGTAACCCCAGAAATGATTGAAAAGCAGATCGATGCGGTGTTTGAAGATATTGGTGCAGATGCCGTAAAAGTGGGCATGCTCTCACAGCCCTGCTGTATGAAAGCAGTTGCGCGCAAGCTCAAGCAGTATCAGCCCAAAAATGTTGTAATCGACCCGGTGATGTATGCAAAAAATGGCTGTCCGCTGATGGATCCCGACTCCATTGATACGCTGATTGAGGAGATTCTGCCGCTCGCATATGTTCTGACTCCGAACATTCCAGAGGCGGAAAAAATTGCCGATATGCAGATTCATTCTCCCGAAGATATGGAACAGGCTGCAAAGCGAATCCATGAATTCGGCGTACAAAATGTGTTGGTCAAGGGCGGTCATGCGGTTGGCGATGCACTTGATATTTTGTACGACGGGAAAGAATTTTACCGGTTCAGCACCGAGCGCATCAATACCAAAAATACGCACGGCACCGGCTGTACGTATTCTTCCGCCATCACATCCAATCTAGCGCTGGGACTTCCGCTTGAGGAGGCAGTCAAACAGGCCAAGCACTATGTGACCACGGCGATTCGCCATTCCCTTTCGATTGGAAAAGGCTACGGCCCGACGCATCATTTTTATGAGCTTTATCAAAATGGACTATCGAAAGGAACAACAAACAAATAAGTGCTAAAGAAAAATGGCATCCCCAACAGGGATGCCGTTTTTTT
>CALLQM010000341.1 GCA_938014855.1 uncultured Clostridia bacterium
TCCCACGTTAATACCTGCTCGTCTGTTTCATCCCATGTCAAAAACAAATATGAAATATCCATAATCAAATTGGCGGGAATGATCTCATAAGCCGTTTTATAAAGCGGTTTTAAATCCGCAATTCTTGAAACGCCGCGGTAACGGATTTTAATGGTGCAGTCCTCAACGGCCACATCCACTTCAAGCCCCATATATGCCTCGACAACGGCTTTTAGTGTGTTTATATTAATTGGCGGGTTGGTCATTAACTTTGCCTGCAGTGCGTCTTTTCTGGCTCTAAGTGTAGAATTGAGCGGCGACGAAACATGCAGAATCTTTTCCCAATGGTTGACGCCGCGCTCGTCCGCATGCCGGATGGACTTGTTGTTGATGTTTTGCTTAACATAATCAAGCAGCTTTCGCATTTCAATTTTGATGACGTGGTCCAGCGCATCGATTTCAACGTAATCCTGCCAAACATCGGGCAGATATTCCTTATACTGCGGTGCATCTTCATAGAACATTAAACCGCCTCCGATACCGCAACCGTGCCGACCGTGGGCACTTGATACAGCGCGAACGTTTTGGAGAGTGCAATGTTGCCGGACGTGTCATTCATCGTCACAGTGCCAACATCCATGATGTTTTCATTGCTGTTTAGAATTTCGCCGACCAGCTTCGCCCAAAACACCGTTTGGTCGGAAAATCCAACGGCTTTTATGTACTGGTTCACTGCCGTTTCAACGTCCGCTTTGACCGTTTCAAAACTAGTGCCCGCTTTCAGCACAACCGACGCAGTCACGTTGATTGGCAGGTCGGTTGACGTTCCGACCGTGACCGTATGGCCAATCGGTGCAAGCCCATTGCCGTTTATCCCCATTGCTGCCTGTACCGTGTCAACCAGCGTCTGCGATGCCGTGCCGCCCTGCTCGTTTCCGATGATTAAACCAACATGCCCCTGCTGTGACAGCTCGGGTGCACCAAATACTTCCACCGTACCAACGCCATCAATTGCAAGCACTTTTGCACGGTAGTCCGCTTTATTTCCGCCGAATGCGGTATCGGTGAATTTACCATAAAACCGGCTGCGCAGTTCCTCGTCGGATTCTTCATCCCTTGCGGGAATCAGCGGCACAGACACCAACTCTGCGTGTCCCAAACAATTGATATTGTCGGCGGGAAGAATCGTTCCGCTGTACTGATTTCCAACCGTGCCGAACTGCTCGCACACC
>CALLQM010000342.1 GCA_938014855.1 uncultured Clostridia bacterium
AAGATATCCGCGCTTATATGCAAAATGGCTACTGTGTTGTCGTATTTGCGGGAACCAAGCGCAGTGCGGCGGCAATTGCGGATGATCTGCGCAAAGAATCCATCAATGCAGTGGATTCGGACAAAATCGGCGAATGTATACCGGGTTTAGTTTATGTAATTGGAAACAGTATGAGCGCGGGCATGGAATATCCGACGCTGAAATTGGCTTTGATTTCGCAGGCAAAAACCGTTTCACAGCGCTCCAAACGAAAACCAAGACCTAAGCAGGGCAAGAAACTGCAGGATATCAGTGATTTGGTTCCCGGGGATTACGTCGTTCATACCGCACACGGAATCGGTGTGTTTGAAGGGATTGTCAAGCGGGAAATCCAAGGGGTCACCAAGGATTACCTGCGTATCCGCTATGCTGGAACCGATACGCTGTTTGTGCCGGTTACCCAATTGGATTTGGTCAGCAAATACGTTGGCGTGCGGGAGGATGCTTCGGTCAGGCTCAATAAGCTCAATTCCGTTGAATGGCAGAAAACACGCCAGCGCGTGCGCAAAGCCGTACAGGATATGGCAAAAGAGCTCACCCAGCTGTATGCTAAGCGCATGCAGGTCAAAGGGTTTGCTTTTTCACCGGATACCGACTGGCAGAACGATTTTGAACGACGGTTTGCGTATGACGAAACCGATGACCAGCTGCGCTGTATTGATGAAATCAAGGCGGATATGGAGCGCACTGTTCCGATGGACAGACTCCTTTGCGGGGATGTCGGATTTGGCAAGACCGAAGTCGCCGTTCGCGCCGCGTTTAAATGTGTGATGGACGGCAAGCAGTGCGCAATTCTTGTACCGACCACGATTCTTGCATGGCAGCATTTTCAAACGATTCGAAAGCGCATGGAGGGGTTCCCGGTCAAAGTCGATCTGCTTTCCCGTTTTCGAACTCCCAAAGAACAGAAGCAGGTGCTGGATGAACTGCGCCGCGGCGAGACCGATATCGTTATCGGAACGCATCGACTGGTGCAGGACGATGTCAAATTCCGTGATCTTGGGCTGTGCGTCATTGACGAAGAACAGCGGTTTGGCGTTCGGCATAAAGAAAAATTCAAGGAAATGCGTGCCGCTGTGGATGTGCTGACGCTTTCGGCAACGCCGATTCCGCGAACGTTAAATATGGCAATGAGCGGCATACGGGATATGTCTGCAATTGAAGAGGCGCCGCAGGACCGCCATCCGGTGCAGACGTATGTGGTGGAGCATGATTGGGGCGTAATCAAACAGGCGCTGGAACGCGAACTAAGGCGCGGCGGGCAGGCATTTTATCTGCACAACCGCGTAGAAAGCATTGATGGCTGTGCGTTCCGCATTCAACAGCTTTTACCGCAGGCACGAATTGTCACTGCACATGGCAAAATGACAGAAGATCAGCTTTCGCGCGTATGGCAGCAGCTGCTCGATTACGAAGTGGATATTTTGGTATGCACGACCATTATTGAAACCGGTGTGGATGTACCAAACTGCAATACGCTCATTATTGAAGATGCAGACCGGATGGGGCTTTCGCAGCTGTATCAGATTCGCGGACGTGTAGGGCGCTCGAGCAGGCGTGCATTTGCATATTTGATGTTTAAGAAAGATAAACAGCTTTCTGACATTGCGGCCAAACGCCTTGCCGCAATTCGGGAATTTACATCGTTCGGGTCGGGATTTCGTATTGCAATGCGTGACCTTGAAATCCGAGGAGCAGGCAACATTCTTGGCTCCCAACAGCATGGCCATATGGAGGCTGTCGGCTATGATATGTATTTGAGAATGCTGTCAGATGCGGTGGCAGAACAGCGCGGCGAGCCGGTGGAAAAACAGGCGGCAGAATGTATGGTGGATGTTCGAGTGGGGGCGCATATTCCGGAAGATTACATCGACAACCTTGCTCAGCGCATTGATATCTATAAACAGATTGCGGCAAGCCAAAATGAAGAGGATGCCATGGATTTGACCTACGAACTGATCGACAGGTTCGGAGATCCGCCGGACGCGGTAAAGGGTCTGGTAGATGTGGCATTGGTGCGCAATATGGCGTCGCAGATGGGCATTGCGGAAATTTCTCAGCGCGCAAACAGCGTGCTGCTCTATCCCGAAAAGATGGATATGGTGCGGGCAGGAAATCTTGCTTCCAAACTGCGCGGCCGCGTGATGGTGAGCGCTGGTGCAAAGCCTTATATTACCGTCAAAATTCCCCCAAATACCGAACCCATCGCCACGATTCGAGAGGCACTTTCTGCAATGAGCGGCGATGCCGGTTAAACATAGCAGATATGATTGTTTACAATTTCTTGTGGACTTTTCTAATAAGAGGATGTATAATGTCTAAGTATGTTAATTACCCCTTACAGGAGGACGATAAATATGGGTTTTGCGAAGAAATCTCTGGCCGCAGTTCTTGCGTTGGTAATGACTGCCGGTCTTAGTGCGTGCACAGTAGGAGGCGGCACCTCGTGGGCTGCAAAAGCCGGTGAAATGACCGTTCCGGCGGGAGTTTATATCGGGCAGATGATGAACGCATATTATACCGCTACCGTAGATGTTTCACCGGATGCGAAAAATCCGCTCAAAGAGCAGGTCGACGGTGTAACGGTTTCGCAGAAAATTTCCGAGGATGCGAAAACCGAGCTGGGGCGTTATATTGCGGTCGAGCAGAAATTTGATGAACTTGGTCTAAGCTTGGATGAAGCCACCAATGCGGCGATTGCGCAAAACGTCGAGGCGTATTGGCAGTATATCGGCAAGTCCTATGAAGAAAATGGGATTTCGAAAGAATCCTATATAAAGCTGTTTACCAATGATGCAAGGAAATCTGAAATTTATATGTCGATTTATGGCGAAGGCGGAACGGAAGAAGTTCCTGAGCAAGAGCTTAAAGACAAATTCCAGTCCGATTTTGCAAAAATTGTCATGATTCCGCTCAACTTCAGCGCGTCGGAAGATGCTGCCGCTAAGGAAGAAAACGTGAAAAAAGCGCGCGAGATGATTGATAAATACGAAAAGCTGGCCAAAGATGGCGGAAACATGGAAGATTTGGCATATGAAGCCAAAAAAGAAATTTCCGGCGATCCGGAATCGGTTACCAAACCGGAACCCGGCACCTCCTATACCTTTGTCAGCCGTGAACAGCCTTCCTATGACGAAGCGGTCATGGATGCGGTCTTTAACGCGAAAATTGGCGAACCCACCCGCGTGGAAACCGAGACGGGCATCTACTTGTTTGTTCGTTATGACATCATGGAAAATGAAAATGATTTCACGTCCCGCAAAATATCCTTGATTTCCATGGCGCGCCAGGATGAATTTAATGAGAAATTGGATGAGTGGGCAAGTGCATTGACCGATGTAACTTACAATGAGGATGCGCTCAAACGCTACACTCCAGAAAAATTAAAGATCTAATTTTTGGAATAAAGATTAGAAGATGAAAAGCCCCGGAAGACCTTGTGGTCTTCCGGGGCTTTTGTGTACTCATAGATTCCGCGCAGAGCGGGACGACTTTTATTTGGCCGGCGGGATATACGAAGAAGCTTTCGGCGGAGTTTTGCCTTTTATGACCGTGTGATAATAAGCATAGGTCATCACCGGATCATCCGACAGCCGTTTTGCTTCGGTCACTTCGCCGACAAACAGAAGATGTGTTCCCAAATCCAGACGGTCGATCACTTTACAGGAAAATAATGCCGCCACCGATTCGGTTGGATAACAAATCCCATTTGAATCTTTCGCAAACGGAATATCGGCGTACTTTTCCATTTTTGCACCTTGTCGAAATCCAAAACGGCCAATCATCAGCATGGTGGCTTTTTCGGTCAGAGAAACGGCATTAAACATGCCAGACTTTTCGATCAGCTCGGTGGTAAGATTCTGTTTGTTGATGGCAACGGTAAGTTTTGGCGGTTGGGAGGTCACCTGCGTGACGGTGTTGACAACACAGCCGTTTTGCTTTCCGTCAAACACAGAACTGACAACATAAAGTCCATAAGACAAGGTGAAAAAAGCGTTCGTATCCATTAAACTGTCCTCTCTTTCAAAACGCCGCTGCAGCGGAATTATCAGATAAAAGACACACTGCGCGGCAAACTGTCCAAACTTTTAAGCCTGCGTCACATCACAATGGCGCCGTAGCGCGAAGCAATCTGTTCTAAGATTTCATGATCAAGTTCGCTGGAAGTCGAAACGATCAGCGCTTTTCCATGATAGTGCAAAAGCGCATTTTCCAGCGCCTCCACAGATTCGGATTCAAAGGCAATCGGCATATCGATCATATGCGCGTTTAGAGAAAATTGATAGCCGTCATCCGGCATATCCAAATGGATGACAACCGCATCACAGCTTTCTCCCGAAACTTCCAGCAGTTCATCCGCCATATCTACATGGCAGGAAATTGGTTCGGAATATTCCAAATCATCATCCAAATAGTAAACATGATTGCGTCCTGCAACAATGATTTTATAGGAAGCAGGTGTTATTTGAACGCGGTCGACATCAAAACTGTCCAGCATATGGCGCATAGCGGCGATATAATCCCGATCGGTTCCGCAGCATCCACCAATGATGGATGCACCGCTTCTAAGCAAAGCCGCGCAGCGGTCGCTGAATTGAACCGGAGACAGCGCAGGATTGCCGGAATTCGGTTTTGCAATCAGCGGGATTTTTGCATACGGTGCGATACGCTCAAAAATCGGGATCATGTCATCCGGACCTTCCGAGCAATTCATGCCAAACGCCGAGATGCCGAGACCCTGCAAAATCACCAGCGAAGCAAGAATATCATCACCCCACATGGTGCGTCCCTCTTTGTCTACCGTCATGGTTAGAAAAATGGGGAGACCGGTCTGCCTTGCGGCAATCACAGCGGCGCGGCATTCTGCAAGGGAACTCATTGTTTCAATCACAAGCAGATCCACGCCCGCATTTGCAAGCGCAGCTGCCTGTTCGGCATAAATTTTGACCATACGAACAAATTCCGTGTCTCCGAAAGGCTCACACATCAGCCCGGTTGTGGACATATCACCTGCAATTTTGACATTGCGTCCGGCAAGGCTTTCTTTTACGATTCCGACGATTTTTGTGTTTAGTTCGGTCACTTGGTCACTTAGACCGTACATGTCTAGGTTTCCTGCGTTTGCAAGAAACGTAGGAGCGTAGACGATATCGCTGCCTGCATCTGCATAGCTGCATACCACATCGCGCACAACATCGGGATGTTCGCTTGCCCATTGTTCGACACAGAGACCGGATGGCATCCCTGCTTTCATGTATTCGGTGCCTGTCGCGCCGTCTAAAAGCAGCGGC
>CALLQM010000343.1 GCA_938014855.1 uncultured Clostridia bacterium
GCCAGCTCTAGCCGCACCTATTGCAGGCTGTAATTCCTCGGCGAAATCCTGCGGCGGCCTGCCAGTGATGAACATTGCATTGAGCGTCTGACGAATCCGAAAACCCGTGTCGATGGCCTGCCGCCACAGCCGCGTCGAAATATCCGCACCCATGACCGGTGTTTTGAGCACCTGCTCGATTGCCGCCGTGGACACCTGAGAAAACGAAAATTGAAACCCTGTGTACTGCTCGATATCAAATAACCGCCGATAATACTGCTGTGTGTACACTTGCGCCGTGGTGCGTTCCGCAAGCCGTTTCTGCTCTTGATACAGCTTTTGCAGAATCGCGTCGCACTGCGTTTCCAGTGCCTGCAAGCGCGTAATGCGTGCCTGCTTGGATAGGTTGGATACTTGCAGGTTAAATGTCCCGATGGATTCGCGCGCCAGCTTTTCAAATGTCCGTAAATCGCCTTTGAATTCCCGCAGTTCCACGAAGTTTAGCGCCTTTTGTGCCTGTGCAAGCGTGACACTGTTTTCCTTGGCATACTTGCCGTAAAAGCTGTAAATTTCATTGGTTAAACTCTGCTTGGCTTTTTCAAACGACTGCACCAATTCGGGGACTGCGCCGCTCACCGCGGACTCCATGCGCCCGACGCTGTCGACTGCCCGCTGTTCCCAATACGTCACGACTCGTCACCATCCTTAGGCGGTGAAACGGGCAGATACTGGTCAAGCAGATTCTGCGCCTTTTCCTGCTGTTCGGTTTCAATTTGCTTGCGCTCGGATTCCGCATCCTCAATGTACGGGTGGATTTTCGTCTTGGTCGCGTCCGACATCACATTGCTTGGGGTGCTGCCAATGTTTTCAATGATTTCTTTGTCGTTGCGCGGCTTGGTGCGTTTCCACGTCTGCACGAATTTGACACTCGTATCTATGCCGATATGCTTGACAATCGCCTGTAAAAACTCGTCTAGAGCGGTGCGAAACATCGTTTCCGTCAGCGATGCTTTTTGTTCCAACAGACCATACAGAAATTCCATGTATTCGCCCGACTGATTCCCGATGCGCTCGGGGTTCGGGTCAACCGCCATTGCCGCCACCCAAAACTGTTTATACAGCAGGTCAAACAGCTTGGTTCTTGCCTCGTGCGGGATTTCGCCGCGCACCGTATCCAATCCGCCTTTATCATACACGGCAACCCACTTTTTCGCTTTGAGCATCTGCATGAGGTCAACCGTCTTTGCAATTTCATTTCCATCCTTGTCATAGTCCACTTCCGACGTTTCGCCCGCATAGTTTTTGATAACCCAAATGATTTCTTGCAAATCGTCCACGTCGTTGCAGAAGCCGCTCACTAGTTTATCCATTGCGTCGATGATGTCCTTGTGCATCATGAGGTCATAGAATGCCTTGGCGTTGTTGCGAAACTCGATGAATGGGATGCGGCCATACTCGTGCGCGACAATGTTGTACTGTCCGTCGGGCAGGCACTCAAAGCCGATTGCGGGCGTGTT
>CALLQM010000344.1 GCA_938014855.1 uncultured Clostridia bacterium
TTATACCAATTGGTATTGTGAGTATTAGTGAAAAAATATTTACTTGTAATGTTATAGGAAGTTTTGTCTTAATAATGTCAAATACTGGTACCCTAGGTTGAACTTTTATAGATGTACCAAATTCAAAAGATAAAAAGTCCTTTAGAAAATAACCATATTGCACTGGTAATGGATCATTTAAATGGTATTTATCTTCTATGGCCAACTTAACATCTTCTGGTAACATAGGGTCATCTACAATACTTCCAGGCATAGAATGTATTATAAAGAAGGATATGCTAATTATTAAAAACAATGTAATAGGTATCCGTTATGAAATTAAATATTCCAAATACCCTTTCTATCATAAGAATTCTTATGATTCCTTGGTTTTTATGGGAATTTTTAAACGCTCAAACTCAGTCTGATTTTACTTTAGCAGCAGGGATTCTTGTTGTATCAGGTCTGACAGATACGGTTGACGGTGCAATTGCCAGAAAATTTAATATGATTACTCAGTTGGGGAAAATTTTAGATCCACTTGCAGATAAATTAACGCTTGCTTCAGTCATTGCGGCACTTTGGATTAAAAAACCTCATTTGTGGTGGCTTTGTGGGTTGTTGATTTTAAAAGAACTGCTTATGCTGATTGGAGGATTAAAGCTCCACACCAGTAAAGTAACGATTGAAGGCTCCAAATGGTTTGGAAAATTGGCGACCGTCATGTTTTATGTTATTATGGTTATAATTGTAGCCGTTCCTGTACTTTCGGATCGTGTTATATTAGGATTACTGTTGTTTTTGCTGCTATTTATGCTGTTTGCATTTTTGCAGTATGCCTTAATATTCCGCCGTCTCATTCAAGATGTGCACAATGATGAATAAAAGGATTAGGATTAAATAAATCATTCATCCCACATTAACATGGTGTTCATATGAGGCATATAGAATATATTTGGTACTATCCCACCATGTACGGCTTTTTGCTGTGCATGTAAAGAAAAGGTGAAGATTCAATGGATATGATGTGTTCAAGGTGTAAAAAGCGTCTAGCCGTCGTGTTTATGACCCGATTGGAAGGCGACAAGACAATTAATGAGGGACTCTGTCTCAAATGTGCAAAAGAAATGGGACTAAAGCCCGTTAGTGATTTAATGGATAAAATGGGCATCACCGATGATGACCTTGAAAATATGTCGGATCAAATGATGGATATGTTTGGTGCTGACGGTGAAAGCGGCTTTGAAATGGGCGGAGCACAGTCAATGCCCTTTATTCAAAATATTATGGGTATTGGAAATAATGCGATTGTTCCGCAGGAGCAGGATGAAAATGATAGCAAAGCAAATCCGTCACACTTAGACGAACCCAATTTTACTAATGGACGCCGAAAAAAAGAGCGTCGTTCCAAAGGTGCGCCTAAAAAGAAATTTAAACATTTAGAGGCCTATTGTGAAGATCTTTCACTAAAAGCCGAAGAAGGCAAAATTGATCGGATAGTTGGCCGTGATAGAGAGATCGGACGGGTTATCCAAATACTAAACCGCCGAACAAAGAACAATCCTTGCTTGATTGGTGAGCCGGGAGTTGGAAAAACAGCGGTAGCGGAAGGGATTGCACAGAAACTCGCAAGTGGTGATGTGCCATTTCGTCTTGCAGATAAAAAACTCTATTTGCTTGATTTAACTGCGCTGATTGCAGGTACACAATTTCGCGGCCAATTTGAAAGCCGTGTAAAAGGGCTTGTGCAGGATATCAAAGAGGCTGGAAACATCATCTTGTTTATCGATGAAGTACACAATCTTGTTGGGGCAGGGGATTCGGAAGGATCCATGAATGCCGCAAATATTTTAAAGCCTGCGCTTTCTCGTGGCGAAATTCAAGTAATTGGTGCTACCACATTCAATGAATATCGCAAGAATATTGAAAAAGATGCAGCTCTTGAACGTCGTTTTCAGCCGGTCACTGTGGAAGAACCCTCAATTTCTGATGCGGTAGACATCATTCAAGGCATTAAAGGCTACTATGAAAAACATCACCGTGTTACCGTCAGTGATGAATTGGCACGCAGGGCTGTCGTATTGTCCGAGCGGTATATTACAGACCGCTATCTTCCGGATAAGGCAATCGACTTGTTGGATGAGGCTTGTTCCTGTGCTGTTTTGCGCAATAAAAAGCTAACAGAATACGATAAGACTTTAAAAAAGCAGGAGGATACCGCGGATCGACTAGATAATTTGGAAGAACAGACCGATGTTATGGATTATGAATCGATTGCAAAACTGCGGGGAGAAAA
>CALLQM010000345.1 GCA_938014855.1 uncultured Clostridia bacterium
AATATCACCGGACTGTGCATGAGTAAGCCCCCATTCAATCGCGGCATAGCGATCCGGTATGACCTCGCAGGGCGTATCCGGATGTTGTTTGATACCCGGCATCGCGTCCTCAATGATCTGCATTTCGTCTTCATCACGCGGATTATCGGATGTCAGAATGACATAATCGGAAAGACGTGCCACAATTTCCGCCATGATCTTTCGCTTGCCCCTGTCGCGGTTGCCCGCACAGCCAAACAGCGTAATAATTCTTCCGTGGGCAAACTTGCGCATCGTAGAAATAATCTTTTCCAGTCCATCCGGACTGTGCGCATAGTCACGGATTACAATATAATCGGTATCGGTTTGAAGCACTTCAATGCGTCCAACCACGCCTTGACAGGTATTGAGTCCTGCGGCTGTCTCTTCCAGTGAAAGCCCCAGCGTCAGACATGCAACCGCCGCCGCCATCGCATTGGAAACCGAAAAATCTCCTGGAATCGGCAGTTTAATGCGTGCAATTTGGCTGTTGCCGACAATCATGAATTTGCTCGAATCCGGATAGGAGCGAATCTCCTTTGCGGTATAATCTGCGGCATTATTTACAATTGAAAAGGTCTGCACATTACAGGGCACTTCCGATGCAAGCCGCTGTCCATAAGAATCGTCAAAATTAATAACCGCATTGTCACACATCGAAAACAGCTTTTTCTTTGCCTGATAATAGTTTTTCATATTGACATGATAATCCAAATGGTCTTGGGTCAGATTCGTAAAGACCGCGGTTTTAAAATACAATCCTGCCAGCCGCTTTTGATCCAATGCATGTGAGGAGCATTCCATCACGACATAATCACAGCCGGCGCCTGCCATGCGTGCCAGCATGCTGTGTAACGCGAGCGGATCGGGCGTGGTATGTTTGGCAGGCAGAACAATGTCATCAATTTCATTGTGGATGGTTCCCAAAAGCCCAACTTTTTTCCCTGTTGACTCTAAAATATGTTTGAGCATACAAGTGATTGTCGTTTTTCCATTTGTACCGGTCACGCCAACCAATGTTAATCTCTGCGCGGGATTTCCATACCAGTTGCCGCAAAGGATTCCATAAGCATAGCGCGTATCTTTACACAGCAGTTGATTTTCTATTCCCAAATCATGCTCACACACCACCGCCGCAGCTCCTGCGTCCAGCGCTTCCTGTGCATGATCATGCCCATCAAATTTTCCGCCTTTGATGCAAACGAACAGATTTCCTTTTTCTATTTGTCTGGAATCAGCGGTAATTCCGGTCACTTCACAGTCCGGGATCCGGCCGATAAACTCCAGTCCACCGACCAATCGTTTTAACCGCATATAAATAGCCCCCTTGCATTGATTTTCGCCAATTTTATTCCGATTGCTGGCTGCTGTCTGCGGTCGCAAATTCCACCGTAACAATCGTACCCGGCTCAACCGTTTCCCCGGCTGCCGGAGACTGGGAAACCGCAGCAGTCAGCGATCCGTCGATTCCTTCACCGGAAGCTGCAAAATTCAGCCCCGCATCCGTAATCAATTGATTTGCCGCACTGCCGGATTTTCCTTTTACATCCGGAACGGTAACCATCTGTTCCTCATCGAATTCTTCCGTATAAATTACAACGGTTCCGCCTTCGGGAATCAATTCACCCGCTCCGGGGATTTGGCGAACAACCTTCGTTCCCTCGCCGACCGTACGGAATTTCAGCCCCGCAATACGCAAATCGGCTTCGGCTTCGTGAATATCCATGTTGGTAATATAGATCATCTTAGTTGTAGTTTTATCCAGTTCTTCCTGTGTATACTGCGGTTCAATGCCTAAATACGGAAGCGTATCCGCCAAAATGGAACCAACGATTGGAGCCGCAATTGTAGAGCCGTACGCATTGTACAAGTCCGGCTCATCAAGCATAACAAGACATCCGATTTTTGGGTCTTCCACCGGTGCAAATCCGAAGAACGAAAGAATGTTTTTCGAACTTTCACCGATTTTTTCGGAAGTACCCGTTTTGCCGCCTACACGGTAACCCGGAATTTGAGCTTTACGTCCGGAACCGTCTGCAACAACCTGTTCCAGCATCAAACTAAGATCCTTGGAAGTCTCTTCTGAAATCACCTGACGCTTAACCACCGGATCAATATTGGAAATTACATTTTCATCTGTGTCAAGAATTTGTTTGACAACATAAGGCTGCATCAGATTTCCGCCGTTAACCGCCGCAGAGCATGCAGTAATCAGCTGAATCGATGTGATTTTAAATGTCTGGCCAAAGGAAGCGGAAGATAGTTCGGAAAGCCCCATATCCTTTTCCTTATAATAAATACTGGCCGCTTCGCCGGGCAGATCAATGTCTGTGCCCTCGGTTAGGCCGAAATTTGCAAAGTTTTCGCTGAAATTATGTACACCAAGATGTTGACCGATTGTGATAAATGCCGGGTTGCAGGAATTGGTAATTGCTTGGGTAAACGTCTGCACACCGTGGCCTTTATGTCTGCTCGCCCAAATCCAGCAATGCTGAATTCGTCCATTTACTTCGATATATCCTGGACAGTAAAACGTGCTGTTCTTTGTATCCGTGCCGTATTCCAGCGCGCCCGCCGACGTTACAATTTTAAAGACCGAACCGGGCTCATACGGGTCCGAGATCGCTTTGTTTCTCCATTGTCCGAACTGCGCGTTTGCCAAAGAATCCTTTTTGGAGTCTTCCTGCTCCACTGTATTCATTTCTTCCAATGCTTTTTTTACTTCGGGGTCAAAGATTTCATATGGCTCATTGGGGTCAAAATCCGGTTTTGTTGACATCGCAAGAATCTGTCCGGTCTTGACATCCATTACAATTCCGACCGCACGCTCACCCACACTGTGTTCTTTGACCGCTGTTTCCAAATTCTTTTCTACATAATGCTGAATTTGTTCGTCAATCGTCAGCACAAGCGTATTGCCGTTTTGCGGGTCATAAGCCTGCTCATACTGCATCGGCATCGTAACACCGCGGGAATTTTTGAGCGAAACAACGCGTCCCGGTGTTCCCGCAAGGGTTTTATTATAATAGGACTCAAGCCCATATGCGCCAACATTATCTTTATTGGTAAATCCCAAAACAGTCGCGGCAAAATTGCCGTATGGATAGTAGCGGCGGGTGTCTTCTTCGAGAAAAATTGCATTTCCCACACCGATTTCATACGCAAACTCGGTCACTTTATCCGCATCCGGACGCTCCACCTTGGTTTTCAGCACTTCATACTGGCTCTGCGTCCTTTTCATTTTTTTCGTTATAAACTCCTGATCAAGATCAAGAAGTTCAGAAAGTCCCTCAACAAGCGCTTTTTGTTTTTCCTCTTTTAAGTTGGATGCCTGCAAAGGCGAAATGCAGACAGAGGAAACGGTTGCGCTTTTTGCAAGAATCTTTCCATTGCAGTCCCGAATCTCGCCGCGCTCTGCGCCGATGCGTGTGCTCTGCATTTGCTGACCGAGTGCCTTCTCCTGCAATTCCACGCCCTGCACAATCTGCAGTTTGAATAAAGAGTGCAAAACTACGCAAAAACCAAGCACGATCATGCCGCTCAGCGCAACAATCATGCGGGTTTTCATGCGATAGCTTGGAGTTTTTGCCATAGCGATATACCAGTCCTTTACAAAATGAAAATCCCAGCATAGGAGTCTAATCGTGTCGAAATCACTCTAAAAGAGACGAAAGCAAGAAGTATTCCGGGCAGAGTCCTGTCCCTTTTACGCTTCTTGCTTTTGAAACCACCCAAATGTGTATTTAAATGTATATTTTATTGCTCTGCGATGTATTCCTGTACATTCTTAACGGACAGGCGAATATGATCTAAAATCGTCATCTTCGGCGACTGGTTGGTTAATTCGATCTTATCCCCTTCGCATAAATTCACATACGAAACTTGTCCTTTGTCCATGGCATACATGCCGAGTGTCTGGGTTGCATAATCTTCTACGTTGCGCAGAGAAATTTTTGATTCAAGCTCGGCACTCAAACGTGTGCTTTCGCTCTTATATTCATCCAGCATTGCATTTTGTTTGCTGATCTGCGCATTTAGCTCGGTTAACAGCGCTCTGCTGTACAGCATAAAAATCACCACGCCAGCCAGCACCGCCACGGTGGCTAGGAATTTGATGGTTGCGCGCATTCTGGCGCGCGCTCTTGCTTTTTTGCTTGGTTTTGCAATGACCAAACGAGGTTTTTTAACCTGGGATTTTGAATTGAATTTTTCAAAATCATAAGCTGCACTGCCATTCATGAAACGTGTTTGCATGGCGGTTCCACTCAAACATTCTTTGTTAATTTATAATTTTTCAATAATCCGAAGTTTTGCACTTTTACTCCGGTTGTTGACCAAAAGTTCTTGTGGTGAAGCCTCGATCGGTTTCCGGTTGATCAATTTACCTTTTGGCTTATTGCCACAAACACAGATTGGGAAATCCGGCGGACAGGTACATCCCTTGCAAAGCTGGGCAAACCGACGTTTTACCATACGGTCTTCCAAAGAATGAAACGTAATGATTACCATACGGCCGCCCGGATTGAGCCGATCAAATGCCTCTTCCAAAAAGAGAGAAAGGCTGGCAAGTTCGCCGTTTACTTCAATACGAATCGCCTGAAATACCCGTTTGGCGGGATGGCCGCCTACTCGTCGTGCTTTGGCAGGAATTGCCTGCCGAATCAACTCAGACAGTTCACCGGTTGTTTCCACCGGTTTGGTTTCCCGCGCACGCAGAATTGCTTTTGCAATCGCGGGAGTAAAGCGTTCTTCACCGTAATCATGAAAAATGCGGCAAAGCTGCTTAAAGTCGTACGTATTTACGACGTCGTACGCGGAAAGCCCGCTTTTGCTCATTCGCATATCAAGCGGAGCATCATGCATATAGGAAAACCCTCGGTCGGGTGTATCCAGCTGAAAAGAAGAAACCCCCAAATCAAGCAAAATGCCGTCGACGGAATCAATTGATAGTCGATCCAAGACACTGCAAAGCTCGGAAAAATCGCTTTGCACCACCTGCGCGGCCGGATAATCTGCGAGCCGCTCAGATGCAACCGCAACGGCATCGGGGTCTTTATCAATTGCAATCAGTCTTCCCGGTTTGGAAAGGCGTTTTGCAATTTCACAGGAATGTCCGGCTCCTCCGGCGGTACCATCGACATAAATTCCATTCGGCCGAATGGCAAGGCCGTCGATGCATTCCTCTAACATAACTGAGATGTGATGAAAATCGATGTGTTTCATTTTAAAATCCTAACTCATCCATGGCGGAAGCGATTGTTTCAGCGGTCAATTGTTCGTTATTGCGCTCCCAGCGCTCGGTGTCCCAAATTTCCGCACGGCTGGAAACTCCGGCAACCGTTACATCCCGCTCCAACCCTGCAAATTGTCTTAAATGCGCCGGAATCAATACCCTGCCTTGTTTGTCTGCCTCTACTTCGGCAGCCCCGGCAAAGAAAAATCGATTCAGCGGCGCTGATTTTGAAATGGGCAATTGACGAAGTTTTGCGGCCAGCTGTTCCCATTCTTTCATGGAATAAACAAACAAACAGTTGTCCAAACCACGCGTAATGATAAAATGCTCTCCAAGCTCTTCACGCAGGCGAATTGGAAAATTCACTCTGCCTTTCGAGTCCAGGGTGTGGTTGTATTGACCTGTGAGCATTTTATCACCTCCAAAGGGTAATATTTCACCACTCGCCGGATTTTTCCTCCACTTTTAACCACTTTTCCCCACTTACGTATTATTATACTGACAAGCTATTAGAATTGCAAGTCCCTTTACCCTGTATCTGCAAAAAAAAATTACAATTCAAATTCTTTTTTACAGCATAATCTCCATATTTTCGACATTTATTTTTTATTTTTTACATATTTTGTTGAATAAGTTCCGTATATTGTAACTTAAACCCCTTATTGGTAGATTATCCAATAATATCCAATGTTGTTATTTTATTTCAGAACCATAAACAAAATACAGAAATATATAACCCTTACATTGCATCGGCTACCTTATTTATATAGTATCTGCGATCAATTTTTTTCTATCCAACAAATCATGCAGCAAATCAGCATATGACAGCAAAAAACTCCACGGCAAATGCCGCGGAGTTTTTTTAATGTTTCACACAATATGCAACCACTTGTTCCGGCAAAGCTGTAAAGCGTGCGATTTGGCTCGCTGTCCAGCCGTTGCAGCAGCAATCATCAACCGTTTGATGATCCAGCAGCAAATAGCCGGCAAATAAATCCGCTTCCCGCTCAAACCGAGCTGTTACAAAATTGGTTTTGGATTTTAAAAACATAGAGTTCTGACGAGAATGGAGCACAGCATGTCCCAATTCATGCGCACAAACTGCTCGCTGCTCCTGTTCATTTAATAAATCGGAATTCAAATAAATAATCTGTGCACCCAAGATAGAAGTATAAAATCCCCGGATATTGGGCGGCAGTTCGACTTGCAGCACAGAAATGTCCAAATTTTCACAGATCACAAATGGATCAGTGCTACCAAAATGTGCGGCAAGCCCGACCGCAGATTTTTTAATAGCTTCCATGGAATCCTCCTGTTAATGTTCGTCCTCATCGTTTGGATGTTTGCGGCGCAGTTTGTCCACTGCTACCATGGCTCCGATTTCGATTGCACGAATGACCTGCGCAACATCCTCATCGGACATCGGCACACCATCAAACATGAGTCCCTCTTGATTAAGCAAACGGTTACGGAACTGGTCAATCACTTCGTTGAGTTCTGCATTAGGTGCGGTATCGTCGGACACGGGGCTGTCCATTAAGAAATAGTCGCTTGATACATGAAACAGGCGGCAGATCGCGGTAAGGGTGGAATTATCCGGTTCCCGCCTGCCCTGCTCATACATTCCAACGGTACTGGGCGATACCCCCAAAGCATCGGCCAGTGCCTGTTGCGTCATATTATGTTTTTTGCGCAGTTCTTTTAATCTATTTCTCACCATAACGAACACCTCACTGTTTCCATATTATCACATAATGTGTAGTTACGCAAGATAGATTTGAAATATTTGTGTAATTTTTTCATTGACACTACACTATTCGTGTGATACTCTTAAATTAGAACGTACGTTTTACACACTTTGTGATATTGGAGGACATCATTGTATGAATATAAAAGAACTTGCTCAGGAATATCGCTTAACAGCCGACCGGCTGCAAAGCAGAATCACACAGCTGCGCGCAGAACTTTTGACAGCGCGCGGCAAAAAAGCGTTTGATATGCAAAAACGCATCGATATGCTTTACGCCGAACTGCTCGACGTACGGGAAATCATGGGATATCTCAATCATTACTACCATTAAAAGGATGAATGCTATGCTCCAAAAGACGCGCCGAACGTTTTCTCTTGCCAGCTTTGATCAAGTTTGTGCCCAGCAGCAAGGTTCGGATAACCACGAACAAATCAATTCTTATCGGCGGTTTCTCACCTACGCGGTCAAAGCTCTTCCTGCTAAACAGCAAAAAACGGTAATGCTCTACTATTTGGATGGCTTGACGATGGCGCAGACAGCAGAATACCTAAATGTCAGCGTTTCAACCGTTTGGAGACGGCTGCATGCCGCAAAAAACAAACTGCGAACCGTCGCTAAAATCTGTATGGATGCAGGACTTCTGCATTAATTCACAACAAAATAATTGACAATTCTGTCTTTATGTTATAATATTATCATACTAAATATAAATTAACTACAAAAATTTTTTGTATATAGTAAAAGGAGAAGGGTTGTTATGCCGAAGCACGAAGGAGTTTCTTTGTCAGTCATTAAGCGCCTTCCAAGATATTATCGCTTTCTTGGCGATTTGCTCAAAAAAGATGTCACCCGTATTTCTTCCCGTGAACTGGCGCAATTGATGCGGCTTACCGCTTCCCAAATCAGACAGGATCTGAATTGTTTTGGGGGCTTTGGTCAGCAAGGATATGGTTATAATGTTGCGGCTCTGCATAATGAGATTGGCAATATATTAGGGCTCAACAACTCTACAAACATTATTCTTCTTGGTGCAGGAAATCTCGGTCGTGCCATTGCCAAGCATATGAATTTTGAAACCAGAGGATTTGAGCTGACCGGTATTTTTGATACCAGTCCATCCGTTATTGGACAGCCTGTCAAGGATTTGATTGTCCGCGACATGGAAATGCTGGAAGATTTCTGCAACGAATATCACCCAAAAGCGGCAATTTTGTGCATTCCAAAAGAAGGTGCATTGGAAACCGCCGACCGTCTCATTAAATTGGGCGTGAAGTATTTTTGGAATTTTTCTCATTACGACCTGTCGCTTGTGTTCGAACAGGTGATTGTGGAAAATGTTCATTTGGGCGATAGTTTGATGACTCTCTGCTATCGCATCAATGATGCCGATGACGAGGTTGAAACGACGAATCAACAATAAAAGTTAGCATAAAAAGGGGAACATCTATGGATGTTCCCCTTTTTTTATGGCTGTTTATTCAATTCGTTTGCGATATTTGAAAACTGCTCCATGGAAAGCTGTTCCGCTCTTGCAGACGCAGGGACGCCTGCTCGCTCCAGCACTGCGGATACGTCCGCTTTTGGCAGAGACAAGCCGGATGACAGACAGTTCAAAATCGTTTTTCTGCGCATGGAAAATGCTCCCCGCACCACTTTGAAAAAGGTTTCACAATCAGCATCCACTGCCGGTTTTTGATGCACATCCAAGCGAATTACCGTAGAGTCCACGTCCGGTGACGGCATAAAGCTGCCGCGCGAAACTTGAAACAGAACCGTTGGCTCACTAAAATAGCGCACCGCAATGGAGATTGCCCCCACTTCACGCGTTCCGGGCTTGGCGCAAAGCCGCTGTGCCGCTTCTTTTTGAACCATGACGGTAATGGAACGAATCGGCAGGCGCTGTTCCAAAAGCGCCATCAAAATCGGCGATGTAATGTAATAAGGAAGGTTTGCGCAGAAAACCACGTCCAAGCGTTTAAATTTTTCCTCAATGAGTGCCGATAAATCTACTTTTAGCACATCGGCATTTACAATTTCCACATTGTCGCAGTCATCGAGTGTTTCCGCCAAGACAGGCAGAAGGCGGGAATCAATTTCGATGCATACCACTTTATCTGCGCGTTTGGACAGCTCCTTTGTCAGCACTCCAACGCCTGCACCGATTTCAATCACACCCACACCGGGTTTTGCGCCGCCCATCTCTGCCATGCGCGGGCAGACAGTCGGATTGATTAGAAAGTTTTGTCCCAATGCTTTTGAAAAAGCAAAACCGTGTCTTTGCATCACATCACGAATAACACCAATATTTGAAAGATTTTCCATAGATACTCCAATCTTTTTACAATCTATTAAATGAAAACTTCTTGCCTCAGTTATGTCCGCAGTGTATAATAGATAAGATTCCCACGGATGATCGTATAAACGGTTGTTATTATAAAGGATGGGAACGGAGATGACAAGACGGGACGAAACCAACTATTACTTGGATATCGCCGAAACCGTGATTGAACGCGGAACTTGTCTGCGCCGAAATTTCGGTGCAATTATTGTTAAAAATGATCAAATCGTTTCCACCGGCTATGTTGGTGCACCAAGAGGACGGGCAAACTGCTGTGATTTAGGGTATTGCACACGCGCTAAACTTAATGTTCCCCGCGGTGAGCGTTACGAACTCTGCCGTTCGGTTCACGCGGAAATGAACGCAATTATCAATGCGTCCCGTGTAGATATGCTGGGTGCAACGCTGTATTTGGTCGGAAAAGAATTTGAAACCGGTGAATATGTCAAAAATGCTTGTCCGTGTTCGATGTGCACACGTTTGATTATCAATGCAGGCATCTCAACCGTCATTGTTCGGGACGACCGCGATCATTACCGGACCTTCCAAGTAGACGAAGAATGGGTCGAAAAAGATGAATCTCTGCTTGGGCTTTCCAATTATTAAGTTTCCCATTTCGTTGGTTTTTATAAAACACGGTGGGACGGGTTTTCCCGTCCCTTTTTTCGTGCCGTTTCGTTTGACATTTAATACATGAATGTTATAATTATCTTGTATGTTTTGCCGCATGTTTTCGTGAAGATTTGTCAAAGCTAAAGTCGTTACCTATTATAAGGAGGTATTCGATTTGAAAGCATTTGATAAACGCAATGCAAAGGCAAAATCAGAACATCCAATGCCGCCGCCGAAACATCCGACGGTGAAACATCCGCCGGAAAAGGAAGATCCGCCAAATAAAGAACAGCCTGAAGAACAGGAACAAGTAAGCGGCAGCGAAGAGCAAACACGACAAATCGTGCAGACCGGCGGTGTAACTACCCGAAAAGGAAAGCATACCATTCACTGTCTTACCATCATTGGACAGATTGAAGGGCATTTTATTTTGCCCGCACAAAATAAAACCACAAAATATGAGCACGTGATTCCCCAGCTTGTTGCTGTGGAACAGGATCCCGAAATCGAAGGGCTTGTCATTATTCTCAATACCGTAGGCGGCGATGTGGAAGCCGGTCTGGCTATCGCAGAACTGCTTTCCGGAATGCATAAACCTACGGTTTCTCTTGTGCTCGGCGGCGGACATTCGATTGGTGTACCTTTGGCATGCAGTGCACGCAAAAGTTTCATTGTTCCGTCCGCAACGATGACCGTCCATCCTGTTCGTATGAACGGGTTGGTTCTTGGCGTTCCGCAGACACTTTCTTATTTTAATAAAATGCAGGAACGCATCGTCAATTTTGTGACGTCGAATTCAAGGATCACGGCCGATCGGTTTCGTCAGCTGATGATGAATAAAGATGAACTTGTAATGGATGTTGGAACTGTATTGGATGGTGAGACGGCCGTAGAAGAAGGTTTGATCGATTCTTTGGGCGGCATCTCTGATGTGATCAAAGCGCTTGATAAAATGATTGAGGAGGACAAAAAGCATGATTCTCCACTCGATAATTCCACCGGAAGCAGTTATGTATGTTGAACAACCCATTGAGTATGAAACTAGGGAATTGACCAACGGTTATGTACAGGGAGTAAATTCCAACGGAAAATTTACAGTTTCTCGGCTGATTTCGACAGATCCATCTCTGTATTTAGATCCCCGGTACGCGCCGGGCAGTATTTTAGAATAATCTTACTGCCGTTTCGATCAAAACGGCAGGATACATATTGACGAAAAGAGGATTTTACTTATGACGGTATTGGAAGCTTTTTTGCAGGGTGTTTTGCAGGGCTTAACCGAATTTCTGCCGGTATCAAGTTCCGGCCACCTCTCCCTATTTCAATATTTTACCGGAAACAGCGGGGAAACGGGATTTCTGTTTTCGATTCTTCTGCATGCAGGAACACTCGTTGCTGTCTGCATTGTTTTTTGGAATACCATTCGTGATTTGATTTTTGAAGCATTTTCTTTAATTGGAGACCTCTTTACCGGAAAGTTCAGCGCAAAACAAATGAGACCGAAGCGCAAAATGGTTCTATTTTTAACTATGTCTGTGGTTCCGCTGTTTTTGTTGGTGGCATTTAAAGATGTGATCTCCGCGTTCTCGGAGGACAACGATATTGTCGTGGAAGGATTCTGTTTTTTGATTACCGGAACTCTGCTCATGTTTGCGTATGGTGCAGATAAGGGACATAAAAAAGCGAGCACGATGACCAGCCGTGATGCGCTTGCCGTCGGCGGCGCGCAGCTGTTTGCCACCATGCCGGGAATTTCGCGTTCCGGCTCGACCATTACGGTTGGCCTGCTGTGCGGCTTTGACCGCGCCTATGCGGTCGCCTATTCGTTTATTCTCGGCATTCCCGCTGTTTTGGGTGCCATCGTGTTAGAAGCAAAAGACGCAATTGAAGCAAACAGCATCGGTCTGCCGCTTTCTGTTATGATTGTCGGATTTATCAGTTCTGTGCTGTTTGGGGTTTTGTCCATTAAATTAGTTCAATGGATTGTAAAAGGAAATAAACTCAATTATTTTGGGTGGTATACACTGGCGCTTGGAATTGCAACGATTGGTATCGGTGTAACGGATCATTTCACCGGATACGCAATTCAGCGTTTTCTTGCAGGTTAACAAAACGTTTCAATTTTACTTTTGGCATCATGGAGGAACATTATGGCAACAAAATCAACAACCCGTAAACCCGCGGCCCGCGGGCGCAGCAAAGCGGCCGCAACGCGCGCACGCAACGCCGCTAAGCAAAGGGCCCGCCAGCAGATGCATGCGCTGGTGCTGTTTGCTGTAGGGCTGTTTATGGGAGCGCTCACACTGATTAAAGGTGTCAGCCTTTGGAATTGGATGCACAAATTTATATTCGGCATTTTCGGTGCCGGTTCGGTTTTTGTTGCAATCCTGCTGATTTACATAGCCATCCTTCTCACAATGGACAAGCCTTGGAAAGCCCGCGCTTGGGAGTCCAGCTTTCTGCTGGCATTTTTTTGCGGCGCTTGGCAGATTTTCAGTATGGGATTCCCGGAATCGACCCACGTGCTGGATATGATCGTGGAATGTATCATCCAAGGAATCGATGGCAAAAGCGGCGGTCTGATCGGTGCCGCAACCGGTCTGCCTCTCCTGTTATCTTTCGGGAAAATCGGCGCCGGCATCACCATCGTAATCCTAATGTTTGTGTTTGCAATGCTGATTACCGGAAGTACCCTGATCGGGGTTGCGCGTGCCGCCCATAAGCCGGTGCGTAAGCTGGAAGAGAGCTACGCGGAACAGATGCAGAGGATGGAACAGCGCCGCACGACCCGACCTCCCCGCAACATCGATATTCCTATTGACGAGCCAAACGATAAACCTGCCATCAGCGAAAAACAGGAGCAGGTACCGTCGGGTCTGCCTGAAAAAGCCACCACGGCCGATGAGTCACAACCGCAGACAACTCCAAAAAATACGAAATTTAATATTGATATCCCACTGGATGAAGAGTTTGACCCTGCAGAATCAGAAGGTTTTGAGCTGTCCGTTGTGGATAATGAACCAATGCAGTTCGTACAGGCACAGCCGTCCTTGGATGAACTAGTAAGCAGTGCCGCAACAGAAAGCGGTAAATTTGAATTTAATACGGACAACTCCCCTGCCCCATCCGCTGAAAAAGTGGAACCCGAGCCGGAAGAGGAATTGATTCCGGAACATTTGCTGAAGAAGATTCATACACAAGAAGAGACAAAGCCAGCTGTTCAAGAAGAACCAAAGCTTATGGAAGAACAGCCGGAACCTGCGATGAATGTGCAGTCCGCTCAGCCATCCACTTATATAATACCAAAGATGAATCTATTGCAGGAGCCGAAACACAAAAACGAGGCAGGCATGGCGGAAGAACTCAAGTCCAATGCCCAGCGTCTTGTGGACACGCTGTCCAGTTTCGGTGTGCAGACTCGAATCGTGGATATTTCGCGCGGTCCCGCTGTTACCCGTTATGAACTACAGCCTTCCGCGGGAGTCAAAATCAGCAAAATCACCGGATTAGCCGATGACATCGCGCTGAATCTTGCGGCCGCAGGTGTTCGTCTTGAAGCGCCGATTCCGAATAAGCCTTCAGTTGGAATCGAAGTACCGAACAAGGTGGTTAGTACGGTCACCATCCGTGAAATCATTGATTCTGATGCTTTCCGCTCCTCAAAAAGCAAATTGTCCGCCGCACTTGGGCGCGACATTGCAGGTAAAGTTGCCATTGCCAATATCGCAAAAATGCCGCATCTGCTGATTGCCGGTGCTACCGGTTCCGGTAAGTCGGTATGTATCAACTCGATTATTATTTCACTGTTGTTTAAATCCACACCGGATGAAGTCCGCTTTTTGATGATTGACCCAAAAGTTGTGGAATTAGGTATTTATAACGGCATTCCACAGCTGCTCGTACCAGTTGTGACTGACCCGAAAAAAGCGGCAGGCGCGCTGTCTTGGGCGGTTACGGAAATGCTAAAACGCTATAAGCTGTTTGCGGATAATTCCGTACGAGACTTGAAATCCTATAATAACCTTGCAAAAAAGACCGAGGGCATGGAAAAGCTCCCGCAAGTCGTCATTATCATCGATGAGCTGGCCGACCTAATGATGGCCGCACCGAATGAAATTGAAGATTATATCTGCCGCCTTGCGCAGATGGCACGTGCCGCCGGCATGCACCTAATCATCGCTACACAGCGTCCTTCGGTCGACGTCATCACTGGTGTTATCAAAGCAAACATCCCGTCGCGTATCGCGTTTGCCGTTTCCTCGCAGACCGACTCCCGCACCATTCTTGATATGGGCGGTGCAGAAAAACTGCTTGGTCGTGGTGATATGCTCTTTAATCCGGTTGGATGTTCCAAACCCATTCGTGTTCAAGGATGTTTTGTTACGGATGAAGAAATTGAAAGTGTTGTAAACTTTATTAAGAATGACGCCGTAGCCGAATACGACGACAGCATTGTGCAGGAAATCGACAACCATGTGGTTTCCGGAAAAGGTAATCGTTCCGGGGGCGCCGCCAGTGCCGGCAATACGGACAGTGAAGATGAAATGCTTTTGCCCGCCATTGAGTGCGTGGTGGAAGCAGGCATGGCCTCAACTTCTATGCTCCAACGGCGGCTGAAACTTGGTTATGCAAGAGCCGCACGCATTGTGGACGAAATGGAAGCACAAGGAATCATCGGACCGTTTGAGGGAAGCAAACCACGTCAGGTATTGATTTCTCCCGAACGCTGGGCAGAAATGAAATTATCCCGACAAGATTGACACAAAAGGGCAGGGAACTTGTCCCTGCCCTTTTTGAAATGTGATTGTTGTTATTTTTATATAATATTATACAAATTGTAATCAAGAAAGGTACACATGTATGTTTTTACCGCTCACAAAAAAAGAAGCCGCTGATCGCGGATGGGACGAAATTGATTTTATCTGCGTAACCGGTGACGCTTATGTTGACCACCCCAGTTTTGGGATTGCAATCGTATCTCGTTTGCTGGAATCACTGGGATATCGCGTTGCAATGATCTCACAGCCCACCAAGGACAGTGACTTTACACGCTTTGGAAAACCAAAATACGGCTGGTGGGTCACCGGCGGCAATATCGACTCTATGGTTGCGCATTACACCGCCGCTAAGCGCCTGCGCAGTAACGACGCTTACACACCGGGCGGAAAAGCGGGCAAACGCCCTGACCGCGCCACCATCGTTTACTGCAATCGGATTCGTGAACTTTTTCCGGATGCACAAATTGTCATCGGCGGACTGGAAGCATCGATGCGCCGGTTTGCTCACTACGATTATTGGAAAGATGACGTCATGCCGTCGATTTTAATCGACAGCAAGGCAGATCTTTTGATTTTCGGAATGGGTGAAAAACAGACCGAAATTATAGCACGCGAACTGGAAAAAGGTGTTCCCGCATCTCAAATCCGTTGCCGCGGTATCTGCTATTTGACGCCGCAGATCGGTTTGCCAAGAGATGCGGTTTCGGTTGCATCCTATACGAAAGTTCGGGAAAACAAGCTCTCTTATGCCAAAGCAACCCGCACCGAAATTGAAGAACAAGATGCTGTTCGCGGCCGTCAAATTATTCAAAAACAAGATAACGACCTGTTTTTGGTGCAGACCGAGCCGATGGAACCATTAGATACCGAAGAACTCGACGAAGTGTTTGCCATGCCGTTTGAGCGGATGTACCATCCCAGTTATGAAGCACAGGGCGGCGTGGATGCAATCAAAGAAGTGGAATTTTCAATTATGCACAACCGTGGCTGCTTCGGGAACTGCAATTTCTGCTCGATTGCATTCCATCAAGGGCGTTCGGTTACCTGCCGAAGTGAAGAATCCATTTTGAAAGAAGCAAAGAGTTTCTTAAAAAATCCCAGATTTAAAGGAACCATCAGCGATGTAGGCGGTCCATCCGCAAACTTCCGGCATCCGTCCTGCAAAAAACAGCTGACAAAAGGGCTGTGTCCCGATCGCAAATGTTTAGCGCCTACCCCCTGCCCTGCGTTGATCGTCGACCACAGCGAATACTTGGACATTTTGCGCCAGCTGAGGGAACTTCCGGGCGTAAAACATGTTTTTGTTCGGTCTGGGCTGCGCTATGACTATATGATGCTGGAAAAAGACGACCGCTTTATGCGGGAACTGCTGAAATATCATGTGAGCGGTCAGCTCAAAGTTGCACCGGAACACTGCAGTGCAAATGTATTGGACTGCATGGGCAAACCCCATATTCATGTTTATGAGCAGTTTTCCGATCGATTTTATCGGCTGACCAAACAGGTTGGAAAGGAACAATATTTAGTTCCTTATTTGATTTCATCACACCCCGGTTCAACGCTCCGTGATGCGGTCAATCTAGCTGTTTTTCTCAAAAAAAATCACATTCGTCCCGAGCAGGTACAGGATTTTTATCCGACGCCCGGCACGATTTCCACCTGCATGTTTTACACGGGATTGGACCCGTTCACTCTTAAGGAAGTGTTTGTACCAAGCTCACAGGAAGACAAGTGGCTTCAGCGGTCACTCTTGCAATATTACAAACCGGAAAACCGCCGTGCGGTGTTGATGGCGCTGAAAAAAACAGGACGGGAAGATTTGATTGGAACCGATCCAAACTGTCTAATTGTTCCTGACCGAAAGCAGCTTCAAAAACAGCGCTTTGCTCAAAACAAGCAAACAAAGCAAAAACAACCGCAAAGAGGACAAGGCCGAATGCGGGAACGCAATGATAATTCCATCGGCAAGCCAAAAACAGGCAAAAACAGCCGTTATTCTAAAATCAAGCGGCACCGCTGATCGAGTCCGCTTGCAAAACGGAGGTTTACTATGAAACGAAAACGCAATCCAGGCAAATCGCTTTTTATCCACATCGCCTCATTGGCTGTTGCAGGGATCTGTCTGCTTGCAGGAAACCAATATTTGGGCAATCCGCTCGAACTACCGCCTGTCTCGGAGCAAATCGCGCAAACGGTATTGGACGCCGTTTCGGATACATCCGATACTGCGGGCGCTGTTTTGGACTCCCTTTATCAAAAGGCAGAAATTGCGCAGACCAAAACGGAAGCCGAAGGAGATCTGCTCGTTCATTTTATCGATGTCGGACAAGCCGACTGCGAATTGATTCAGTCCCCGAAAGCAAACGTTTTGATTGATGCCGGAGATATCGGCGAAGGCGACTTGGTGGTCGATTATCTGAAAGCACAGGGCATCGAGAAAATCGATTTTTTGATCGCTACTCATCCGCATGCAGATCATATTGGCGGAATGCCGGAAGTGGTGGATAGTTTTGAGATTGGAAAAGTGTTGTTTTCGGAATTACCATCCAAAATGGTTCCAACTACAAAAATCTATGAGCGACTACTCGACAGCATTGCACAAAAAGGATTAAAAATCACAAAAGCGCGCCCCAGTGTGGTGTATGACCTCGGTGCCGGTGCGGAACTAAAGATTTTGGGACCAATCAATCAAGACAGTGAGGATCTAAACGAAAACTCCATCGTCTGCCGGCTTGCGTTTGGTGAAACGTCGTTTTTATTTACCGGCGACGCCGGAATCAGCAGTGAAAACGACATGGTGGAACGTTATGGCGGGATGCTCACCTCGACCGTGCTCAAACTTGGGCAGCACGGAAGCAGTACCGCCACACAGGATAAATGGCTGAAAAAAGTAGATCCCAGAATCGTTGTGGCGGAAGTGGGCACAGATAATAAATACGGACACCCACACCAAGAAATCCTCAAGCGGATTGAAAAATATGGACTGACGTTTTACCGCACCGATGAGGATGGTACGATTGTCATAGCATCAGACGGTGAAAATCTCACAGTAACAACCGAAAAATAGAATATTTTAGAAAACGATTGTGAATTGTTGCAAGTATATGGACAATTGTTTCCGTTTATGCAAAATCAATTGACATACAAAATTCTTGCGGCTATACTAAAATCAATCGATTACAAGATATTTACCATACAAAAAGGAGATCAATTCATATGGCTATTTTAATCACCGGCGGTGCTGGATATATCGGAAGTCATACCTGTGTTGAACTGCTCAATGCCGGTAAAGAAATTATCGTTATGGATAATTTATCGAATGCCAAGCCGGAAGCACTCAAACGTATTCGTAAAATCACCGGCAAAGAGTTTAAATTTTACGAAGTCGACCTATTGGATCGTAACGGAACAGAACAAATCTTTCAGGAAAATAAAATCGATGCCGTCATTCATTTTGCAGGGCTGAAAGCGGTGGGAGAGTCTTGCAGTATTCCCCTGCGTTATTATCACAATAATGTGACCGGAACGCTGATACTCTGCGACGTCATGTCCAAGTACGGCTGTAAAAAGATCGTCTTTTCCTCTTCGGCCACTGTATATGGCATGCACAACACCGTTCCGTTTCGTGAAGATATGCCGCTGTCTGCAACCAATCCGTATGGCGCAACCAAGTTGTTTATCGAGCGAATTTTGACCGATCTGCAAAAAGCAGATCCTGAATGGGGCGTATGCCTCCTGCGCTATTTCAACCCCATCGGCGCACATAAGAGCGGGCTGTTAGGCGAAGACCCCAACGGCATCCCCAACAATCTGCTTCCTTATATTGCGCAGGTTGCCACCGGCAAACTCCAACAGCTTTCCATTTACGGGAATGACTACGATACACCGGACGGTACCGGTGTCCGCGACTATATCCATGTGGTCGATCTTGCCGTGGGACATTTAAAGGCATTGGATTACATGATGAACAAATCCGGTGTGGAAGCAATCAATCTCGGCACGGGAGTCGGATACTCCGTATTGGATGTTTTGCATGCATTCGAAAAAGCATGTGGAAAATCCCTTCCTTACCGCATTGTTGACCGCCGTCCGGGCGATATCGCAACCTGCTATGCCGATACCGAGAAAGCAAAGTCGCTTTTGGGCTGGACCGCTGCAAAAACGTTGGACGATATGTGCGCAGACAGCTGGAATTTCAGCAAACAAAATCCAAACGGACTATAAACATAAAACGGGCGGCAGACTTAAGTCTGCCGCCCTTCTTTTATTCATATTTCTGTTCTTGAATATTTTAACAGTTGCTGTTATGATGTCTATATGAAAAATTAAGCTGTATTTGGAAACAATGCATCAAGGAGGTGCGTTCGTGAAACGGAAAAAAAAGATGCATATTAAAAGCGTTCTCAGCCTCCTTTTTGGAAAAATGGCCATGGTAGGTCTTTTGATTTTAATACAGGTCATCTTTGTTACAGGTGCAATCGTATGGCTTGCGGATTACTTTGCCGCTGTTTACGCGGCTTTGACTGTATTAAGTATCCTGATCGTGATTTGGCTGATTGGAAAAGATGAAAACCCATCTTATAAACTTGCATGGGTATTTGTAATCATGGCACTTCCAATTTTTGGTGGACTGTTTTATTTGATGTTTGGCAACAAAGGAATGCCAAAAATATTAATTGAGCGTATCAGCCATTGGGAAAAACGAACACAGAAAAATATATTGCCTGAAACCACCTGTTTGAAACAATTAAAGAAGCAAGACCCTCATCTCGTTCCTTTGGCGCACTACCTCTCTTCAACCACTGGGTTTCCCCTTTGGGCAAATACCCAAGCGGAATATTTGGCAATCGGAGAAGACATTTGGCGCCGTATGCTTGAGGAATTAAAAAAAGCCGAGAAGTTCATCTTTATGGAATATTTTATAGTAGATGAAGGAATCATGTGGGAGTCCATCTTTGAAATATTTATAGAAAAAGTTAAACAAGGCGTTGATGTTCGTTTTATGTACGACGACATCGGCTCCATACACACTCTGCCGCATCGATTCCCGGACAAGCTTCGAAAAGCAGGTATCAAGTGCGTTCTGTTTAATCCCTTTCAGCCACATTTAAATTCGATGATGAATTACCGCGATCACCGCAAAATTACGGTCATTGACGGAAACGTCGGATTTTGCACGGGCATCAACATCGCGGATGAATATATCAATGTGTTTGAAAAACACGGACATTGGAAAGATACCGGAGTAATGCTCCGCGGTGAAGCGGTCGTGAATTTGACATCGATGTTCCTCTCTCTTTGGAATTTTTCCTGTCCGACCGACTCAGAATTTGAGCAGTTTAAGCCGACCATCACTTGTGAAAGCAATGGGTTTGTTCAGCCGTTTGGCGATACTCCTTTGGACGGCATCAATGTTGAAGAAGACGCGTATATGCAGATCATCAACCGTGCAACCCGCTATGTTTATATCACTACCCCTTATCTAATCATTGACCATGAGATGATTACCGCGCTTTGCGGCGCCGCCCGCAGCGGGATTGATGTGCGCATCATTACTCCGCATGTCCCCGATAAGTGGTTTGTTCATGAAACATCACGATCATTTTATCAAATTCTGTTGGATGCAGGTGTACGGATTTACGAATATACACCGGGATTTGTACATGCCAAAATGTATGTCAGCGATGATGATGTCGCGCTTGTCGGACCCGAAAACATGGATGACGGCGGTTTTTGCCTACATGTTGAATGTGGTGATTGTTTTT
>CALLQM010000346.1 GCA_938014855.1 uncultured Clostridia bacterium
AAGCCGGACGCATTAAGCATCATTTGAAACATAATTTGTGGCGGGAAGAATCCACCGTCGTGTTTGTCGGCTATCAGGCGGAAGGCACGACCGGACGCGTCCTGCTGGACGGTGCGCAGTCGGTGAAGCTATTTGGCGAAGTGATCGACGTCAAAGCGGATATCGTGTCCTTGGAGGGCGTCAGCGGACACGCGGATCAAGATGGACTTTTGCGCTGGCTGGACGCTTTCACAGAAAAGCCGATGCACGTCTTTGTGGTACATGGCGAAGCCTCTGCCGCCGACGCGTTTGCGGCTTTAGTCGAGGAAAAATACGGCATCCCCGCCACCGCGCCGGACTATCAGGAGCGTTACGACCTCGTGACCAATTCCCTGCTCGTTAAAGGCATCAAACGTGCTCCCAAAAAGGCGGCTCCTGCAAAAGTTTCCGGTGTATTTGCCCGGCTGCTTGCCGCTGGACAGCGCCTGCTTCATGTTATCGAGCATAACCAGCACGGCGCCAATAAAGACCTCGCCCGTTTCGCCGACCAGATCAATTCCCTATGCGATAAGTGGGATCGATAATTTAAAATCAAAGCCACACGTTGAATGTAGTGGTAACCTCTAAGTGAACAGAAAGACCACTTGTTTACTTAGGGGTTACCATTTTACAGAGTCGATAATTTTTTCTTACTAAAGTAGATAACAAAAGAACACGGCGAAACCGTGTTCTCATATAATTTCAACCTAATTTTTTGTAATATTTCGTGCATCAATTCGTTTTCTTAGAATTTTGCACAACAGATACAAATATATTCCCAATAATTGTGCAACAAAATAATATGAATTTTTGCCCGTATAAATAAACTCTATTTTAAGAGGAACTGAACATACTAAGACAAGTAACTGAAAAAGCAAAATATAGAGAAAAGAATTATTTAGGTAAATATTGTCTGATATATTGAGCATAGCAGCAATTAACAAGCCTATTATGAAGTAACCAATTAATGGGACAAAAAACCATGCCGCTGTCAAGGAGCTAATAAGTGGTACTTTTAGTTGATACAAAAGATACAATATTCCGAATATCATATATGGGCATATGATTAACTTAATAATATCCCTAACCAACTTATTATGCACAACTAGACCTCCTTTTTATATCACATTAATTACATTATAATATATCGCACATACTAAAACTGCTTTTTTTCGGACGTATACCACCACTTTGGAAAATACCTGCTGCTGGCAAATCACAATGATAAGCAACAGATTGCCCTGTCACAGTTAAATCACTTTGAGATGCTTTATAATTTCCAGAGACTTTAGTTAATAAAATGCCATTTATATTTCCCCCTCTTTTAAATGTAAGAGTCATAGAAAATTTGATGTTATCTGAGTCATCCCACATACTGTTGCTATAGGAACCTCTCGTCATCGGGGTCACTAACACCATCTCATCTGTTGAAGCAGTATATGTGATAGAATATTCTTCACTTTCATTGGTACTCCTAGTAACTGAAGGGATATCTTGTTGCTGTAATTTCATTTCATATTTTATTCCGTTTTCGTTTGTAAGAGTAATCTTATCTGACATACCACTATTATCGCCCTTTGCAAAAGCGGGAACAGAAATTGATGAAGCAACCAATACGACTGCTAATAAATTACTCAGTAACTTCATTGCTCTGTCTCCTTTTTAATTGTTTAATATTCTTAAATTTGTTCTAATAAGTTGTCTATTAGCATCACTACCCTTCATTAAATTTTTACTTATATAATTTAGAAAAGTGTAAATCTTACACTTTTTTAAATCCATTAATTTTTAGACTTCTCTTTTTTATTTGTTATTATAAAGATACCATAATCTCGTTCGTAAAAAACAAAAAATGCAGAGTTGACCAGTTTTCGTGCTTATCTTGCACTAGGTTCATATCTCATTAACAATATAATTAGAATTACGTTCATATTTAAAGGCTTTTATTCTACTAATTCGGCTGGGTTCTTTTTTAATCCAATGGATTCCTGGAGCTAGCTCAAATCCAAAGTGCCTCCGTTTTTTGAAATACGTCTGCATCATATAATAAACAAGTCACATTGGCTGTGTCATAGCATCGCGATCCATGCTGCCCGTTCTGCCTGTGTTTAAATTCCGGCTGTAATCAACCTGTAATTGAAAATCAGGATCTGACAGTTCCTCACAAAATTGAAAACCTGCGGAGAAGGTGTTTTTACTTCGGAATTTTCTGCGAGAGAGCGTTCCTGTAACGGCTCTGAAGCACTTGCATGTTCTGAAAAACCGAAAGCAGACAAAAACGGAAGCGGATGCCGCATGCGGCATCCGCTTTCGTTTCGTTTTACATTATGAGGCTTCCAAATTCTTTAGTCGTTTTTTCCGATCGCGGACATACAGCGGAATTTCATACGCCAGCATCAGCACCCAGCCGATCATACAGGCGGATGCGATGCCCGCAATGCCATGCGTTGGAGCAAGAATGTGGGAAAAGATGACCCGCGTGGTGATCTGCAAAAACGTGCTGATAAACGTGACGGTCATCATGCCCATGCCGCGAAAATACCCCTGCACCGCATTGGTAAGCCCCGGCATGATGTAGTAAAATGCCATGCTGTGCAGATAGAGCATCCCAAGCCGAACCGTCTCTGCCCCGCTGTCCGGAATAAACAGGTGCATGATCCCCTCGGCTCCAAAAAACACCGGCGCACACAGCAGTCCCCAATAGAGAACCGACAGTCCATTTCCATAGAAAAACCCTTTCCCGATGCGTTTTTCAAGGTTCGCGCCCTTATTCTGCGCAAAATAGGTCGTCATGGCGCTGCCGATGCTCTGCATGGGCGTGATCGCGAAATCATCCACGCGGGAAACCGCGTTAAACGCGGCAATGCTGTCGATTCCGAGCGGATTGACAGCACCCTGCACGAACACCCTCCCTAAATAGATGCAGGTCTGCTGCAGCGCGGTGACCCACCCGAATTGGAGGGTCGTTTTTAAAAGTTCTTTATCCAGCACCAATTCCTCTCTAGAAAGGTGCAAAAGCGGGATCGAGCGGCGGATATAAAGAAAGCAGAGGATGCTCGAAACCGCCTGCGAAATAACCGTCGCCACTGCCGCTCCGGGCACGCCCCAGCCGATGACCATCACGAACAGGATGTCCAGCACAATGTTAAAAACGCTGGAAATGATGAGAAAAATCAACGGCGTCCGGCTGTCGCCGATACTGCGCAGAGTATTGGAAAAGAAATTATAAAGATAGGTAAAAATAAGCCCCAGAAAGACAATGCGCAGGTAATTAGACGAACTATCTAAAATTTCGGCGGGTGTACCGACCAGCTTTAAACTCGGTCTTGTCAGCAAAAACGAAACCACGGTCACAAAGAGCGTAAACAAAATCCCGGCCAGCAGGGTTGTGCTGATTTCCCGTTTTAGCTTTTCAAAATCCTGCGCCCCATAATACTGGCTCATCAGAACCGACGCGCCCATGCAGATGCCGCCGATAAAAAAGATCGCGACATTCATGATCGGGTTTGCCGTACCGACCGCCGCGACCGCATCGGTGCCCAGATGCC
>CALLQM010000347.1 GCA_938014855.1 uncultured Clostridia bacterium
TCTGCGAATGTTTTGGTTGTCCGGTCTGCTCATGTGATACACAAGCGCTTTATCCGCTACACCGCATAAAGAGAGAGAGCTGAATTCAGTTGGGTCGCGCCCGTTTGCCAAAAGCAGAGTCATAATAGACATCGCATCAATCGGTGCTTCCGTCACGAACAATGCCGGGGCTTTGTTGTTTACAAAGAAACTCACATCCTTTCTGCTGCCCGCCGCATCGCCGCGGTACGATACCCGCGTCATGGTGCTGCGTTTTGTTGCGAATGCCGGTTTGCCGTCGTAATCAAAACCGACAAATACGCAGTTATGATGGTCGTCTTCATAAAGCAGTTTTCGTTTCATCAGTTCGGTAATGACGGCATTGTCAATGCATCGGGTTTTGTGAAGATAGGCATACACGCGGCTGTATTTGCCCTTTGCCGCCTGCGGTAAATTTAGTTTCCGCTTCATTGGTTTCCGATAGGCGGTATGCGGTCGCGGCTGATAGTCCGGTCCGTAGGTAAGCATTGAGCGCAGTTCGTGAATTGCGCCGCGCATGTCCAATCCGTCCACCCACATCGCAAAATCAATAACTGATCCGGCGGTTTTGCGGTCTGCATTTCGGATAAATAAGTTCTTGTCCGGGTCAATGCGCACGCTGTCATGCTCTTTTAACGTGACCTGCGAGCCGGCACGCAACAGTGTGTAACCGCGCGACTGCGCAAATTCTGTGATCCGGATGTCCTGCTTGATTGCCTGCAATAAATCCATCATTGCGATTCCTCCTTTTTTAGGCAATAAAAAAACGCCGGCTTTTACCGACGCTGTGAGACAAAAAAAAGAACACAGAATAAACTGTGGTCTAAATATTGTTGTTTATATTGGATTCCTAAAAGAAAAATATATTTTATTGTTGTTTAATACATTTTTCTATATGATCATTAAAATATTGATAAACCGCTTCTGGCCAAGCAAAATCATAATTAAAACCGTCACTTCTATATTTTTCAAGAGATTGATCATAGGATCCTTCCATAATAAAATCAGTGAAATCAAAAATAACTACAGAAGAATCATGATAAATTTCATATTTCTTTAAATCTTCCCAAGTGTAGTTATTTGACTGAACCTTAATTAAATTGTTTGTATCTTTTAGATCTATTATCTTAAATGCTTGAAGATATTTAATTGGTATTTCTGTTACACTTAATTTAGTCTCTACGGTTAGTACACAAAGATATGTAAACGAACCCAAAAGATCATCCTTGGCAAAATCACCCATGATATAGTCGGAATTTCCAGATATTGTTTCATAAGTTGAATAAGGATCATAATCAAGATTAGGATCTACAAAATCCACATCTGCTTTTATATCAAAGCCAAATTCTTCTAAAGAAAACCCCTCCAATAACGCACTAGGATTATCAGAGTATTTTACGCTTTGATAATTATTACTTTGCTTGTTACATCCCCCAAACAAGATTATGCAACTAATTAAAAAAGTTATAACTATTTTCATATTATCACCAATGATTTTATACAAAGGGCAACATTAAATTGTTGCCCTTTGTATAATAATTGTTATTAAGCATCTCCTTTACGGAATGAACTCATCCATTGCACACGCCATCCATTATCAAGGTAAGTATTTAAATAATCATAATCCCAATCTGATTCAGGATCATTAATTAGAATATTGCTTCCACTATATCCCTTAGCTACAACAAAATGGCTTAAATTACTTCCTTTTACCATGTATATCATAACAGCTCTATTATCTTTTATGCAACCTTTCATCGTTGTAATAGCTGTACTTGTTGTTGGTTTATATAAATAGTTTAAAACTGTGTATCCCATTCTTTTTGCAGCCATAGATCGATTAAAGGGACACGCATATTTGCCAAGCCATGTATTCATTGTACCAGGATTGTAATAATCACGCTTATACTTAGCAATCATTGCAAAACTAGTTACTCCACAACCAGCTTCCTCAATGGTTAAACCAGCCGTTTGCATAATATCGTTGCTCCAACTTTCACCGTCTTGATAATAATGAGGAACTCTTAAAGTTTTGCTTGATGTTAATGCTTTTCGTGTAGACTTGCCTAAATCTTGCATACGCTTGTTTTCTTCAAAATATATTGATTCATCAAGCACTGGGCTATCATCCAACTTTATGTTTTTTCTACCGCTTAAAACCTCTTGTTCTTTTTGAAAATCATAAGTTTCCGTGGTCTGCGCCATTATTGGACAACAGAATAGTACTGATAGTACGCACATAAGTATAATGCTAACTATTTTTTTCATTTGCTTTTTCCTTTCAAGTTTTTTAACAAAATTGTTGATATACCTTGTCTATTATATCCACATCGGAATTATCCCCTTTCATGTTCTTTAACTCTATAACGTATAAAGAGCATGAAATTGGACATTTATTTTTAATTAATATTTAATTTTGTAAATTATGACAAATTTTTACTCCATACTTTGTTACATATTTTCAATTTCTGCTTATTTTTCTTACTTTCATTCAGATTATGTATTTCTATATATTGTGTATCATATGAGGATTCCAGCACAAGCCAGAAATTCTTGCCATCAAATATG
>CALLQM010000348.1 GCA_938014855.1 uncultured Clostridia bacterium
CAGCAAGTCGGTGCACGTATTGTGGAAGGCAGAATCGATTTTGTGATTTTCTTCTGGGACCCGCTGGAAGCACAGCCACATGACCCGGATGTCAAAGCACTGCTCCGTATTGCCGCTGTCTATGATATTCCGATTGCGTACAATCGCTCAACTGCAGACTTTCTGCTCACATCCAAATATATGGATAGTGATTATGACCGTCGAGTGTTAAACTATGATTTGATTAACCGTAGACGAGTTCAGCAAATGCTATTAGAAGAATAAGTACACTCAATAAGAAAAACCCTCCCGGCTATTTTAGCCGGGAGGGTTTTGTTGTATGCTATCAGTGATTGGAATTTTTATTGGAACCACTGTTTCCATTGTTTGATTTATCCGAGGATTTGTTTGAGGATTTGCCGGAATCTTTTTCAGTGGATTTTGAAGATTCTCGTTCTTCTTTTTCCGAAGCTCTCTCAGACGCTGCTGCTTCTTTTTCAGCCGCTCTTGAGGATGCCGCCGCTTCTTTTTCGAGTTCTTTCTCGTAAGCGGCTTGTTCTTTTTCAGCCGCTTTTGAAGAAGTGCTTTCTTGCTTTTCAGTATTTTTTTGCGCTTTTTCTTCTGCTTTGGCTTGCTCTTTTAGAGCATTTTGCTCTGCCTTAGCAGTATTTTGCTTTGTCTTAACTTGAGCTTGCTCTTCTTTACTGCTTTCGGAAGAAGATGTGTCCGTGGTCTCGTCTTCTTCTGATTGATCCAATTCTTCGCTGTCTTCTTCTTCAGAATCCGGTTTTTCATTTTTCAACTGATTTTTAGCTGATTTTTTATTTTCTTTAATCGCTTTCATGATGTCCTTGACTGGTTTATTCAGCCATTCTTCGGTGTTGATGGCTTCTGCATCACCTGTGCTGGCCTGGAGCTTTTCAACAAGGTTTAGCTTGCCGGGTGTCACACCGAGCGTTCTTGCCTCTTGAACGCGCTCCAGCCCAACGCTGATTGCTTCAACCGTGATTTCTTTGTCTTTCTCGGTTTCTTCCACGGTTTCTTCAACGGCCTCCTCGACCTGTTCTTGAAGCTGATCGGCTAACTGCTGTGCATCTTCGGCATTTTCTCCCGAAGTCGTAATTACGATTCCGCCTTCCTCATCTTCCGCAAAATAACCGTTTTCCGCGATTTGCAGAACGGTACTTTTAATTGCATCATCAATCGAAATGTTTTTGAGTTTTTCAATGTCGATTTCGTCAATAATTTCTTGTCCGTCATCGTTTACTGCATTGACCGTGAGTACCCGCTGGAAGCGGTTTACGGAATATTCGACTGAAGGGTTCACGTCGAGGCTGACGTAAGAATACGGCGTGCTGTACGCCCATACACCTGTTCCCAAAACGCAGATCAAAGCTGCCGCACAAAGTGCGCTTGTAAACCATTTTTTACGTTTATTTGCTTGAACGAATGATTGCTCTTTCACTTCTATCACCTGTCCGATCGTATAGTTTTTGTTTTTTAACTTTACGATACTGCCGTCATCAGAAAAAGCTGCAGCAAATCCATTTTTTAAATCGATTACGATCGCTTTCACTTTAAAAGCTCCCTTCCAATGGCGCGTATATAGTCAGCAAGGTAAGGATATTCTCCGGATAATATCACAATTGCTGCTATTATATACTTTCGGTGCCGTTCAATTATTTTTCGGGTAATTTTTGTATTTTGTTCAATATTTTGTAAAGGCAGCTGTTTTGTACGTTTTAGTGTTTGTATAAGTTCGGGATGATTTATCATATATTCGATGATAATTGCGCAGGCAACCTTGGTTTTTTTGCTTTTGGGGAAGAATCAGTCAAGTCAAAAAAGGAAAATGAAAATTTTGAAAGCGCTTGATTTGCCGCTTCTATTTCAAATTTTAAAGAATTGTCCTGTTTATGAGATACGATTTTTGCGACTACTAGTGTAACAGCACTGCTATCATCTTCAGTTTCACAGGGCGTATCAAAGATATGGGGATTGACAGAAATTTCATTAGTATATTTTTGCTGACGGCGCTGGTAGTCGATCAATCTGCGGCAGATGACTTGTTCTGCAAAACGAAAAAAACTGCCCTTGTCGTTTTGGTATTTTTGAACGGCCTGCACGAATGCCTGAAGTGCAATCGACCATTCATCCTCACTTTTGGTTATGTATCGCCGGGTAACTTTTGCGGCGGTTTTCAGAATAAAAAATTCGCTTCGTTCAATCAGTGAATTTAAAAGCTCTTCATTATTTTGTGATTCTACTGCAATCTGATCAATATTTTTCAAATGGAGATCCCTCCTATCTTGGTAGGTTTGAATATTATAACATAAATCAGTTTTTGAAAACTTTGGTAAAATTTACCTTTTTACGAATTTTGGATGTAAGAAGAATTAATAGATAGATAATCAATAAAAATATCAACAATCAATGGATCAAATTGTGTTCCGGAACAGCGTTTTAGTTCTTCAATGGCACTTTGCGTATCCATTGCTTTTTTGTAAATTCGCTCATGCGTCATCACATCAAACGAATCCACAACATTGATAATACGGGACAATAACGGTATTTCTTCACCTTTTAACCCCTTCGGATATCCGGAACCATTATATTTTTCATGATGATATAAAATCTCATCCGCTATATAGGAAAGATCAGGCGTTGATTTTGCTATGCGGTAACCGATTTCCGTATGGGTTTTCATAATTTCAAATTCACTTTGGGTTAGTTTATCAGGTTTCATCAAAATACGTTCCGGAATTCCAATTTTTCCGATATCATGCATGCAAGCCAAAAGTTCTAACTTATTTTGTTGTTCCTGATTGAGTAATAAAATTTTTCCGATATGATAACACATGGATTTCATGCGTTCGGTATGTACTGCAACTTCTTGATTGTTTTCACTGATCACCTGCAATAAAGAACGGACATTGGAATACCGGATACTCTTTTTTTTCATTAATTTGTGATGATGCATCATATTTTCTGCGGTGATGATTGGATGTTCCACAAATTTGGAAGTTTTACTTTTTTCTGCATATCCAAATGAGATGCTAATAGCGGTTGTAACGGATTGCAAATCATTTTGAATTTTTTGAAGAATATCTATCATCTCGTGCTCATCTGTATCTTTTAGTAAGATCAAAAATTCGTCGTTGCCCCATCTAGCGCAGACCCCTTTGGGTTCGCAGTTTTGAAGTAAAATGGAACTGACTAATTTTAGAATTTGGTCTCCATGTAAGTGCCCCATGGTGTCGTTAGTTTGTTTGAGTCCATCAATGTCTGCCATAACAATGAAATATTGTGATTGTGGGTCTTGATCCAGCCTGATTAGTTCTTCTTCCATGAATGTACGATTTTTTAATTTCGTCAATTTATCTGTACTTCTTAGATCATGCAATCTTTTTAACATTTGATTTACATTGCCGAATAGCTGTGAAAGATCATCTGTTCCATCATCTGTAATCATATGGTAAGTGTCTCCGGTAGAAGTTACATATTTTAAGAAGTCTGAAGGATGTGTAATCCTGCGAATGACTTGCTTGTCCAAAAATAATAAAATGATAAATAATAGAAAAAGTAACAATAATGCAAAAAATAAAATAAAAATGATGTATTGGTTATTTGAGTAAGGAAGATATTCTTCTATTGTCAATACATAGGGTTCACCGGTAATGTCTATCATATTTTTGCTTGCTGTCCATAATTTGTGATGTTTCATATACTGAATAGAACCCATTTGATCATTACCGATTTGTGTGTCCAAAGAAAATTTGATTGAAACATTTTCTAGTTTATACAGCAGATCAAATAATTCTTGATCATATTCTTTTACAAAGATTAAATAACCGTTGTGTTTGGGATTTTCTATAGAGGCTTGGATCGGAGCAGAAAATACAAAATACGGTACTTGATTGATCAATAGAGTGCCTGAAAAAAACGAATCTTGAAAAATAATTGGTTGGTTAGATTGTATTGAAGTTGTCTGCAAAATTTTGTCTAACAACTTCATACGAATTTCATCCGAAATATTTTCATGTTTTTCATAAATGATTTCTGCATCTCTATTTAAAAAAAGCATGAGCTGTAAATGTAAATTATTTAAGACTTCACTTGTTAGATTAGAGTCAATATAAGTTGGATTTTTATTTTCGATAAATTGATAGGTTTCATCCCAAATGCTCCAATCTAATATTATATGTGTATAGTTTTTTTGTTCTTTTGATAATATTGTTTCGATTGTATCAAAATTTTTTTGCAGTTCGGCTTTGCTGGCTACTTTGATATATCCAAAGTAACTTAGGTGAAAAAGCAATAATGTCAATGTTGCAAACGTAACAATACTAATTGTTATGATGCAAACCATTTTTTTTCGAATGGACATATTTCCTCCCTATAACTGCAGATCAAAAGTTATATTCATTAATAAATTCGACAATCTCAGTGAAAATATTAGGGTATTTTCTAAAAAATTACTATTTTTTTGAAAAATTATAAAGATTTACCAAAAAATAAGTTCTGTTTTACGTATATATTAAGGATGAAAATAGAATTGTTTTCTTGCAAGCAATTTGGAGGAATCATAAATGAACTATCAGTTTTATATAAAATTGGATGTACAAGAAAACAAAGAGGTTAAACTTAGTGAAAATCATATTATATCTTGGAATGTGCGTGATTTGATATCAGCGTCCAGCGAATGGTTTATTGTTAATGAAGGCTGTATCGGCAAAGCATCTACAATGATTCCGGTTCTGCAAAAAGGAATTACGCAATTAAAATATTTTGCTAAGGATTATACCAAATATGAAGCAATGCATGGTTTAGGTACCATTGAGAACGTGTTGAAATTTTATCAGTCATTATTAAGAGACTGTATGCGTTATCCTAACTTTTTGCTTTGCGGCGAACTATCCAAATAGCAGATACCGTTTCGTACAATCAATAAAAAGAGGGAATGGATTCTAGGTATAGAATCCATTCCCTCAACTTATAGGTTAAATATGGTGATGTTGTTTCAGCCCGGACGGATTTACATGCACCATACAGTGTTTGATTGTATCCATCGTATTTTCGATATCATCATGAACACTTCTTGCAATATCATGAGAATGTTCAAACGTAAAATTTTTGTCTACTGTAATTTCAACGTCCGCATAGATTTTTGAGCCGTACATTCTAGTTTTTAAGACATCTAATGAGAGGACTTCTTCATTGGATAAAATATGTTTGCGCATTAACTGCGTTACTTCCGGCGGACATGCGGTATCCACCATTCGTCTGCATGCATCCGATAAGATTTCCCAAGCGGCGGCTAAAATAAACACCGATATGAGCAGGCAGGCAACTGCATCCACGCGCGGATACCCAAGCCGAAGACCAATCATACCAATTAGACTGCCGACAGATGATAATGCATCGGAACGATGATGCCATGCATCGGCTGCCATAGCGCTGGAGCCAATCTTTTTGGCGCACCGCATTGTAAATCGGTACATCCACTCTTTGCCTGCAATGGAAAGCAGTGCAATCATAATTCCGGCGTTGTGAAAAAGAGGATTATGTACCAATACCCGGTTGGGATGCATCACCTTGACAATTCCATCCCATCCAATCAAAAGCGCAATGCCAAACAGCATCATCCCAAGCAGAAAAGCAATGACCGATTCAAATTTTTCATGTCCGTAAGGATGGCTGTCATCCGCAGGTTTGTTTGCAATTTTGATTCCGATCATGACAACAATTGTGCTAAAACTATCCGATAAAGAATGGAATCCGTCAGAAATTAAGCTAGAGGAACGGATCAAAATTCCGACGAGCAGTTTCCCAAGAAACAGCAGTAGATTGATTGCCATACTTTTTATGGATATATGATATGCGGCCTGCGCATCCATCTGTTTCACATTTACCATCTCCAAGTCAATTTATGCTATGTGGAGTGGTAAGGAAATGTGAATTAATGGCTTTTTTTACATTGTTCTAAAAAGAGTGCAATATTACCGACGGTTCGTTCGTCTATAAAATGTTCGATACGCTCAACTTGCTGAAGTTCATCTTCCGACCCATTGATATAACAAAGAAACCGATTGAGCAGATTGTGTCGGTAAAGAAGATAGTTACCCGCCGCAAGTCCCGTTTCAGTAGGCTGGACAATTCCGTATTTTTCCGAATCAACCAATCCGAGTGCTTTGAGGTTATCCACCATTTTGGATGCGGAGGACGGTTTTACATTCAAACTTCGCGCTAAAATATGGGTTCTTGTATATCCATCTGTTTTTGATAGACGGCAAATCATTTCCAAATAATCTTCCATTGCGGCAGTCATTCGTTTTTTTGCTGCCAATTCATACCCTTTTTGTGTGTGAAAATCGAATTCTTGAGCCATTTTCCATTCTCCTCTTGGGAACACATTTTTTTTCCGTACATATATTAGCATCAGGAAAAAAAGTTTCCCTGTCCTAATACTTATTGCAAGGAGAATAGACTTATGAATGAACAATATACTTTGACTAGCTTAAAAGAAGGCCAAAAAGCAAAAGTATATTCGCTGCTTTCCGAAGGAAGTATGCGAAGAAGATTGCAGGACATTGGGCTGATAGAAGGTACCATGGTGGAGTGTATTCAAAAAAGCCCTGCTGGCGATCCTGTGGCTTACTTAATTCGTGGAGCGCTGATTGCTCTGCGTTCGGAAGATTCCGCCAAAGTGTTGGTTGCCTGCTCATGATTCCTTGGGGATGGCTTTGACATCCATCCCCGTTTACATATTTTATTGAGGTGATAAAATTGGGGTTAACAAGTGACTCCACCGGTATTAAAGCTGTAGATACCGGTTTGACGATTACAAAACAGCATCCGCAGGACATCGTGGTTGCATTAGCGGGCAATCCGAATGTTGGAAAGTCGACCGTGTTTAATGAACTGACCGGACTGAACCAGCATACCGGAAACTGGCCCGGAAAAACAGTGACCAATGCGCAGGGATACTGTACATATCATGAGCGGGATTTTATCATGGTGGATATTCCCGGTAGCTATTCACTGATGGCGCATTCGGAGGAGGAAGAAGTTGCAAGAGATTTTATTTGCTTTGGTGGATCAGATGCCGTAATCGTGGTCTGTGATGCCACCTGCTTGGAGCGCAATCTCAATTTAGTGCTCCAAACAATTGAAATTACAGATCATGTGGTGGTATGCGTCAATTTAATGGATGAGGCAAAACGAAAAGGAATTCGGCTTGATTTGGAGAGCATCTCCAAACAGCTGGGTGTACCTGTTATTCCAACGGCTGCCCGAAGCGGAAAAGGTCTAGATAAGCTGATGCAGGCAGTATGCGATGTGCTCAGCCCGAAAGCCGATCACAACCCCATCCAAATTCGATACTTAAAGCCAATTGAAGAAGCAATTGCAATTGCGGAGCCTACTGTAAAAGCGGCCTGCAAGGACCGTATTTGCTCCCGCTGGCTGACATTACGGCTTTTGGATTATGACGAAACGCTCATCCAAACCGTCAATCATTATTTGGGGTTTGATATCACAAAACAGGAAAATGTTATGGAATCACTGGAAACAGCAAAAGCCCATTTAATCGATCAGGGCATTTCGCTCAAAGATCTGCAGGATAAAATCGTGTCGTGCATTGTACTGACGGCAGAGGGAATCTGCTGTGATTCTGTATATTTTGAAGAACGTGCCTGCAATAACAGAACACGAAAAATAGACCGTATCTTGACGAGCAAGTGGAGTGGATTTCCCATTATGCTGGCGATGCTCACCGTGGTGTTTTGGCTGACAATTACCGGAGCAAACTATCCGTCGCAGCTTTTAGCGGATGGCCTGTTTTGGGTGCAGGATCGTCTGTCCGAATTCTTTGTTTGGCTTGGTACTCCTGCATGGGTTGGTGGTATTTTAGTAGACGGCGGATACCGGGTTCTTGCGTGGGTGGTCAGCGTTATGCTTCCTCCTATGGCAATCTTTTTCCCGCTGTTTACGCTGTTGGAAGACGTGGGATATTTGCCGCGTGTGGCATTTAATTTGGATAAATACTTTAAAAAGTGTAATGCCTGCGGAAAACAGGCACTGACAATGGCAATGGGGTTCGGATGCAATGCCGCAGGTATCGTCGGATGCCGTATCATTGATTCGCCGAGAGAGCGGCTCATTGCGGTCATTACCAACAATTTTGTCCCCTGTAACGGAAGATTTCCGCAACCATGCAAAGGGAAACATAATTGTTTTTAGGAGCCGACAAAGAACAAAAACAAGTAAAGCCGCCATATAAAATATGGCGGCTTTACTTGGACCGATTTAAAGATTACCCGAATTCTCTTGATTTCAGATTTTCTATGATCTTATCGATCACAAAAATTTTTTGTTCAGCTGTTAAATCTGACTGCCTTAATTGGCGTCTGAGGACGTTCAGATAAAACATATTTAATTTTTCGGACAGAAGGTTCTTATCCATTTTATCAGGAGTATGTACGATCACATTTTGAATTTTTGCCAATCGACCTCCCTCCGCTTCTATGTATCGTAATACAGTTTATGAAATCGAAGGCGCGTCCTATAACCACTATTTATTAGTTACCTTTTGCTCGACTTGGATATGTCCACACTTTTAGATATTCGTGCTATAATGAAAACTGGTACAGGTTATCAGGCTAGAACCCAAAAAAAAAGATACGAAGATATGCTGAAAGGAGAGGGCATAATTTGAAAGAGATTT
>CALLQM010000349.1 GCA_938014855.1 uncultured Clostridia bacterium
ATCGCGTTCTTAATGGTGTTTCCGGTCGTCTATATCAATATGCTTCAAGGTATTAACAGCGCCGACCGCCAGCTTTTGGAAATGGCGGATATATTTCATATCAATGGCATGCGCCGTGCGCTGTATATTTATATTCCACAGCTGATGCCGTACTTTCTCTCCGCTTGTACCGTTTCGCTGGGGCTTTGCTGGAAGTCGGGCGTTGCGGCGGAAGTCATCGGAATCCCAACCGGGTCGATTGGGGAAAAGCTGTATCAGGCAAAGCTGTTTTTAGCCACAGCCGACCTCTTTGCTTGGACGCTCACCATCATTTTAATAAGCACGCTGTTTGAGCGGCTGTTTTTGTGGTTGGTTGGGCAGGTCTGCCACAAAATCGAAAGGATGTGACAGGTGTGGACATCAAGGTGGAACATGTGACCAAGCGGTTTCGTGAAGTTACGGTTTTAGATGACTTCAGTGCAGTGTTTGCAGGCGGACAGACCACCTGCATTATGGGTCCATCCGGATATGGAAAGACGACGCTTCTGCGCATTTTAATGGGACTGGAGCGCGCCGACGCGGGAACAATCACCGGTTTGACTGGATGCAAAATCAGTGCGGTTTTTCAGGAAGACCGTTTGTGCGAAAATTTAACTGCGGTTACAAATATCCGAATTGTTTGTCCAAAGTCGATGCCGCGCGGTGTAATTGAGCAGGCTCTGCATGCCGTCGGGCTGGAACAGGATGTTTGGTATCAGCCGGTGCGTGAACTAAGCGGAGGAATGAAACGGCGGGTCGCGATTGTACGCGGTATTTTGGCGCCATCGGATGTGATCTTGATGGATGAACCGTTCCGTGGATTGGACGAGGAGACGCGTGCGCAGACGATTGAATTTGTAAAAGCACACACAGGCGGCAAAACGCTTTTGGTGGTGACGCATGCACCGGAAGAACCGGAATTATTGGGCGGAAAAATCGTTACGATGGGATAAATGATTTGATCTTTAAAATGAGGATTGACAAACCATCGTGGCACTTGTATAATGAACATATGAACAATTATTCATATGAAAGGTTGATACTATGACAGACGCAAATGGAGTGGAACGCTGTGATTTTCTTTGTGCGCACGAAGATATCATCTCTGCAGTTGAAGAAAAAATGCCGGCTGAGGAACTGCTTTATGATTTAGCGGAACTGTATAAAGTGTTCGGGGACAGCACACGCATCAAAATTCTTTATGTACTGCTGGAGTCGGAAATGTGCGTTTGTGACATTGCCCAGCTGCTGAATATGAGCCAATCTGCGATTTCTCATCAGCTTCGGGTGTTAAAACAATCCCGGCTGGTCAAATTCCGCAGAGAAGGAAAAATGGTGCTGTATTCGCTGGCTGACGCGCATGTTCGAACAATCATCAGCCAAGGAATGGATCATATTTTAGAATGAGAAAAGGGGGAAACCTGTATGAAAAAGACGATTCGGATCAAAGACATTGATTGTGCCAATTGTGCGGCAAAAATGGAAGCCGCAATTAAAAAAATAAAAGGGGTTAACCATGCGTCAATTAGCTTTTTTACGGAAAAACTAACCCTGGATGCAGATGATGATCGGTTTGACGAAATTGTCAAGGAAGCGGCGAAAATTTGCAGAAAAATCGAACCGGACTGCAAAGTCGTTTTGTAATCTAAAAATCATAGGGGTGTGAGCCTATGTCAAAAAAACATAAGAAGATGTGGATTCGAATTCTTTCGGGAGCGGTGCTGTTCACTGCGGCACTTTTGATTCCGTTGGAAGGTTGGAGCAAGCTTACGCTGTTTCTGACAGCTTACTTAGCGGCAGGCGGGGACGTACTGTGGAAAGCGTGCCGTAATATCATACGCGGTCAAGTGTTTGATGAAAACTTCTTAATGGGAATTGCAACGATCGGCGCATTTTTTGTGGGAGAATATCCCGAAGGCGTCGCGGTTATGCTGTTCTATCAGGTAGGAGAATTGTTTCAAAGCTATGCGGTCAGCCGATCGCGCCAGTCGATTTCTCAGCTGATGGATATTCGTCCCGATTATGCGAACATTCCAACTGAGGATGGTCTGCGGCAGGTCGACCCGCAGGATGTAAAAGTAGGAGACCGTATTGTTGTAAAAGCGGGCGAAAAAGTTCCGCTGGATGGAACGGTATTGGATGGCGCGTCCACGTTGGATACGTCGGCGCTGACCGGCGAATCGCTTCCGCGCGAAGTGCAGGCGGGGGATGGCATTATCAGCGGATGCATCAACCTTACCGGAAAACTTACGGTTGAAGTAAGCAAAGAATTCGGCGAATCGACCGTTGCAAAAATTTTGGATCTTGTTGAAAATGCCAGCAGTAAAAAAGCGAAATCCGAGAATTTCATCACGAAATTTGCTCGCTGGTATACGCCGGCCGTGGTGATTGGAGCCGCACTGCTTGCGGTGGTTCCTCCGCTGATTTTTGGCGGCGGTTTCGGAATGTGGGTGCATCGTGCACTGATCTTTTTGGTCATCTCCTGCCCGTGCGCGCTGGTTATTTCCGTTCCGCTGAGCTTTTTTGGCGGCATTGGCGGCGCATCAAAATGTGGTGTTTTGGTAAAGGGAAGCAACTATTTGGAGGCATTGTCCAAGGCGGATGTGGTTGTTTTTGACAAAACAGGGACGCTTACAAAGGGCACGTTCCGCGTGACCGAGCTGTATCCGCAGAATGGAACCGAACAGGAGCTGCTTGAATTGGCCGCACTCGCGGAAAGTTACTCGACCCATCCAATCGCCCTTTCCCTGCAAAGTGCGTATGGGAAACCGATTGATTCTGCCCGTGTAACCGATGTGGAAGAAGTCACAGGGCATGGAATCCATGCATTGGTGGATGGGCGTTCGGTCAGCGTTGGAAATGCGCGGCTGATGAGCAAACTGGGCATGGATGTCCAAAATCCCAAGACGGCGGGCACGATTGTACATGTTGCGGCCGATAAAACCTATCTTGGCTGTATCGTGATTTCCGATGAAGTGAAAGAGGATTCTGCCGCCGCAATCGCCGCTCTGAAAGCGGCGGGAGTTCGTAAAACGGTTATGCTCACCGGAGATACCAAAGCGGTTGGTGAGCAGGTGGCGAACCAATTGGGCTTGGATGAAGTGCATGCGGGACTCCTGCCGGCCGATAAAGTGGAACGTTTGGAAACTCTACTAAACCAAAAAGCACCCGGCGGACAGCTTGTATTTGTAGGCGACGGCATCAATGATGCACCGGTTTTGTCTCGTGCGGATATTGGAATCGCAATGGGCGGATTGGGCTCGGATGCGGCAATTGAAGCGGCTGATGTCGTAATCATGGACGATAAGCCGTCAAAAATCGCGACAGCGGTACGTATATCACGCGCAACTTTGCGCATTGTCAAACAGAATATTATCTTTGCGTTAGGTGTCAAAGCATTGGTTTTACTTTTGGGCGCGTTTGGCGCGGCCAATATGTGGGAAGCCGTTTTTGCGGATGTGGGCGTTTCTGTAATTGCCATTTTAAATGCCAGCCGAGCTTTGCGCACCAAAAAAATGCGCTGAATCAAGGAACTCCCCCTGTCGGTAATCCGACAGGGGGAGTTCGATTGTTTTGTTTAATCAATGCTGATAACGGATACCGGACAGCCTTCGCTGGCTTCTTCTGCGGCATCTTCTACTTCCTCGGGAACGTCGTCTACATAAACTTCAGC
>CALLQM010000350.1 GCA_938014855.1 uncultured Clostridia bacterium
TACCGCGTATTTGGCATCTGGGTTATGGACGATTTGCGCAAACCACCCTGCACCCAGCACCATCATGACCGAGCCGCACAATCCAATTCCGACAAAAACGGTCGCTGAAAGACGCAGCATGCGTCTAGCATCGCGTGCAAGTCCCCGCGCCATGCTTTCACTCACCAGTTTAGAAACCGCTACCGGAACCCCTGAGACAAAGAGAGCGTACAACGGATAATAAAGATCATAAGCCACATTGAAATAGCTCATGCCACCCCGCCAAGAATATTAGTAAGCGGAATTTTAAAAAGCGCGCCAATCAGCTTTACTGCGACGGTTCCCGCCGCAAGAACAATCATACCATAGAGATATCCCTGTTTCGGATGTCTGGTCATTCTTCCGCCTGCCTTTCTGCAACATTACAGCTATATTAAAACACAAAATAAATTATAACTAAGAAACGTTTAAGAAACATTGAATTGTACGGAACAATGTTGTAAAATAACTTCATTAACTTTGGGAGGATTTATTATGAAAACCATTGGCATTATATGTGCCCTTGAAAGTGAACTAAAACGTATCCGTGAGGCTTTGAACGGTAAACCCGAAAAAGTCGGCCTTTATACATTTTATGTTGCAGATTCCGGAAAAAAACGTATTATCGCGGCTCAATGCGGTATTGGTAAAGTAAACGCCGCAGCTTGCGCACAAATGCTCATTTCTAATTTCCATGTAGATTGCATTCTTAACAGCGGTGTTTCCGGTTCGCTGTCGGACAAGCTCCATATCATGGATATTGTAGCCGCAACGGATGTGGCTTATCATGACATGCTCGCTCGATTTCTTGCCGGCGATTATTTTCCGGGTACGGCTTATTTTCCAGCTGACGAGCAGATTTCTGCACTTACTGCTGAGATCTGCGCAGAGCAGGGAATTCCTTGTCTGCGCGGTAGAGTGGTGTCCGGGGATCAGTTCGTTATCGATTCCGCTAAAAAATCAAAAATCATAGAGGATACTCAAGGAATCACGACCGAAATGGAAGGAGCCGCGATTGGCCATGTCTGCTATTTAAACCAAATTCCGTTTGGAATTATTCGATGCATTTCCGACGGTGCGGACGATCAGGGAAATAACGATTTCGATACCTTTGTGATACATGCCGCAGAGCGCTGTGCAGGTATTACACTTGCTATGATCGAACGTCTGTAAAACCTCATATAAAGTACAAGCCGACTTTCCGAGCAATCGAAAAGTCGGCTTGTTTTAATTTAGTCCGGCATCTCAATAATGTAGTTGTGATAAACGCTTCGGAACATAAACAGCGCCATCACCACTGCGGCAACTTCCGCCAAAACAAACGAATACCATACAGCATTAAGACCGAAGTACGTTGCAAAGAAATACGCTAACGGCAAAATGAAAATTAATTGTCGTGTAACTGCCATCAGCAGACTGAGCATTCCATTTCCCACCGCCTGAAACACAGACGACAACACAATTGCAACTCCTGCGCCTAAAAAGCTCAGACTGATAATACGGAGCGCTGGAACACCGATTTCAACCATTGTATCCGATGCTTTAAACATGGCAAACAGCTGTGTTGGAAGAAGTTGAAAGATCAGCGTTCCCACCGTCATAATTCCTAACGCATACAAAACTGCATCCCGTATCGAGTGAAGGATTCGGCTCTTTTTGCGTGCACCAAAATTGTAAGCCACAATCGGGATAAGACCATTTGTAAGCCCAAATACAGGCATAAAGATAAAGCTCTGAAGCTTAAAGTAAACGCCGAATACAGAAACGGCCGTTTCTGTAAACATCAGCAGAATCTTATTCATTCCAATGGTCATAACCGTTGCAATCGACTGCATGACAATGGATGGTACGCCCACCTTGTAGATTTCACGAATAATGCGCTTATTTGGCTTAAAACTGCGCATATGCAAACTGACCTCTTTATTTTTATAATGATTAAAGACAAAGCCTAGGATCATTGCTACGATTTGCCCAATTACTGTGGCAGTTGCGGCTCCTGCAACGCCCATTCGGGGCATTCCAAAATAGCCAAAGATTAAGATTGGGTCTAAGATAATGTTGACAATCGCGCCTAAACTCTGCGTAATCATATTATATATGGTGATACCCGTTGCCTGCATGATTCGTTCTACCGTTAACTGCATAAACAGTCCAAACGAAAAAATAGTACAAATCTGCAAATATTGCGTTCCCATCTCAACCACTTCTTGAGTTTGCGTAAACATTTTTAAAAATGTTTCTGAAAAAAGCCCTCCAATTACAGCAAATGCAATCCAACTTAATACTGCCAAGAATATTCCATTTTCCGCTGTTGCATTCGCATCCTCAAATTTCTTTTCTCCAAGGCGTCTGGATAGCAATGAATTGATACCAACACCAGTTCCGACACCAACCGCAATGATTAAATTCTGCACCGGAAAAGCCAGTGACACAGCCGTAAGTGCATTTTCACTATAATGTGCAACAAAAATACTATCTACAACATTGTACATTGCTTGTACAAGCATTGAAATCATAACCGGCAGAGACATGGAAATCAATAGTTTTCCAACCGGCATGGTCCCCATTTTATTTTCTTTTCTTTCTTCCATTTAATCGATCCTTACGTTTTAAATTTATGCATCGCTAACTTTGTTATTTAAAGCGATAGAAAGCGGCCACCCAAGGCGGGTGACCGCTGAATTTCAGCTCTGAGTCCGCAAATCAATACTCACTGTGTTCAGTCGTTCGTATCTGTATCAGTCGTCTCACAAGACGGTTCTGGATCTTGAATTTTGAGCGAAGCACCGCAGCGGGCACAATATAGAGCGCCTTTCGGGTTTGCCGCCATACACTGCGAACATTTCACTACATTTTTCATTTGATCCAGTTGATGGTTGAGTTCTTCCAGCTCTTCTTTCTGAGACTGAATCTCCGAAACACACATATGGATTAATTCTTCGTTTTCCGCCCCGGCTTTATTTAATTCAAAAACGATTTCGCCTAGTTTTTGAAAATTCGCATCAATATCTGCTTTCAGCTGGGTCACTTGAAGATGCATCTTTGTCAGTTCCATAACTTCTTGGGTCTTGCTCCCAGCAGCCCCGGCTAAATCTTTTGCTTTTAAGATCAGCTCATCCAGTTTATTCATATCAAATGACCCTCCTGCTATTGCTTGTGTAGTTAGTTTAATTATACTCTGAAACACTACCGATTACAAGCCGCTATTTTCATTTTTAGACGGTATTATCTAAGAAATTGCATAATTTTTTGTTTTCGCTCTTTTATAGTTTCAAACCGTTCGATGTATTCGTATGGGTATTTATAGTTAAAAATGCGTTTAATTTCACCGGTTTCCGGATGGTAAAGCTTGGTGGAAGCTCCCGCGCCAACCGCAAAGATGGAGTGCGATTCGTCCATGATATAAACGTTATACAAGCCTTCTGTCCCCGGTTTTGCATAGCCCACATTTTCCAGCGCAGATAACGAGCCGTTTTGTCGATAAAGATAATAAGGACGATATCCTGCCTGAATGACTTTTTCTCTTGCATAATCCACCATATCGCCAACCAAAGCCAATTCTTCCCTTGCTCTTTCAAAGGTTAAATCCGCAGAACGTTTGACGGTCAGAGTGTGTACCGTGATATTTTCAGGATTCATCGCCAAAACACCGTCCACGGATGAACGGAACCCTTCCAAAGTATCCGTCGGCAAACCGGCTATCAAATCCATATTGATATTCTGACAGCCACAGGAGCGTGCAAGCGCGTATGCCTCGCGTATCTGCTCAGCGGTATGTCTTCTGCCTACCGCAGAAAGAACGGAATCGCAAAGCGTCTGCGGATTGATGCTGATACGATCCGCGCCAGCCGCTTGGATCGCTTCCAGCTTTTCGCGCGATATGGTATCCGGCCTGCCCGCCTCCACGGTATACTCCCAAACATTTTTCATATCAAAATAAGATGATATCGTTGTGCAAATACGTGTCAATTGGTCAGCGGAAAGCGTTGTGGGCGTCCCGCCGCCAAAGTAAACCGTTTTTAACTGAAGTCCCAATTTTTGAGCAATCTCTGCCGTATAACGCAATTCCTCGCAGAGCTTGTCCACATAATCAGGAATCAGTTTTGCCGCCTTTTCAATTGAATGTGAAACAAACGAACAATAGGAACATCGTGTGGGACAAAATGGGATTGAAATATAAAGCGAAAAGCTGTTTTCACTTTGGTTATCCAAAAGTTCTTTTTGCACGTTTGCAGTCTGCATAGCCAACGCAAATCGCTCTTCACTCATACGGCAGTCATCAACAAAATGAGCCCGCAGTGCTTGCTCATCGTCACCCCTGCGCATACGCGAAAGAAACAGCTTTACTGGACGAATGCCGGTAAGCACACCCCAAGGCGGCTGAAAGCTGGTTGCCTCGGACAAAATTTTATAGATCATCACACCAAACTTATGCTCGATATCATTTTGTCTATCTTCCGGCAATGCCTCATCCTGCAATTGATAGCGTGTTTCGCCAAAAGGAACACCATAAACATACAGGTTTCTGCCGTCTAATTTTGTACACAAATACCGTGTTTGATCATCCTGCGGTTCTCCTTCGGCAACTTCTACTTTTTCACCAAAATAAAACATCTGCGCAACACGTTGAAGTTCGTAGCCAAAATGGTGTCCTTTAATAAAGACCGTCATCGGTATGCTCCCTCATGTATGGATTCTGTGCGCGCTCACTATCCAGTGTACTTTCCGGACCATGACCGGGCAGCACACGATAATCGCCTTTGAGTGCGGCAAGCTTTTTGAGCGATTCCTGCAAAGTTGCAAAATCTCCCCCATAAAGGTCGCAACGCCCCACGTCACCGCAGAACAGCGTATCCCCGGAGAACAGCAGATCTCCGCAGAGATAGCTTACACCGCCGCGGGTATGTCCCGGAGTATCGATCACAGAAAAAGTAAGGCTGCCTACCGTGAGCTGATCCCCATCTGCGAGCAGCAGATCAGGTGCCATAATATAGTCTTTTTCGTCCATCATGCGGGAAGTGGCAAGGCTTTTTGTAACATCGGAAAGTTGTTCTGCATCGTTTTTACCGATTGCAAGTTTACAATCGTCGTATTTGCTTAGTATGCTTTTGACCGCACCGATATGGTCATAATGTCCATGCGTAAGCAAAATATATTCCGGTTTAAAATTATGAACCTGCAAAAAGTCAATCAGTTTTTCGTCCTGAGCACCGGGATCGATGACTGCACATTTGCCGCTCTCGTCCACAACAATATAGCAATTGGTTCCAATCGTTCCGACAGGTTTTACGTAAAGCTTCATATTGTCACTCCTTATCGTTTCATAATTTCGTCCGTATCCAACAGAATGGTTACAGGCCCGTCATTTTGCAGGCTTACCTGCATATCAGCGCCAAACTCACCGGTCTGCACCAAACCAACTCCGGTATCTTTTACCGCCGCGATAAAACGCTCATACAAAGCGTTCGCAATATCCGGCTTTGCGGAGTCAGTAAAAGAAGGACGGCGACCATGCCTAGCGTCTGCACCCAATGTAAAATTGGAAACAATCAGCATTCCGCCTCCGATATCCAGCAAAGAACGATTCATTTTCCCATTATCATCTTCAAATATACGCAGATTCGCAGTTTTTTCTGCTAAGAAATCCGCCTGTTCAACATCGTCGCCTTTCATAACGCCAAGCAATACCATAAGACCTTGTTCGATCTTCCCGACTGTTTTTCCTTCAATTGTCACGTCGGCATGGCGTACCCGCTGTAAAATTGCTCTCATAACGCTTCTCCTAATACTCTATTCTTTTCGCTTATTGTGCAGAACGTGTCACACTTTCGACACCTGCAATTTTAGAAAGATTGCTGATAATAAAATTCAGCTGTTCAATATCGCTGACTGTTAAGGTCACTGTAACAATATTCGTTCCCTGTTTGACTTCTCGCGCCATCAGTGTGGTAATTGCGATACGCATAGAGGTAAGCGCAACGGAAATATCCGCAAGAACACCAATTCGGTCATCCGTAAGAATCTCAATTGTACTTTTAAAATGTTCTTTTTTCACGGATTCCATTGCCCATTCCGCATGCAGCCATCGTTCGGCATTGTTCGGATCATTAATGGAATTTATAACATTTTGGCAGTCTTTTTTATGAATCGAAACGCCGAATCCCCGCGTTACAAATCCAATAATTTCATCACCCGGCAGCGGATTGCAGCAGCGTGCAAACTTGACTAGACACTCATCCAGTCCTTCCACAATCA
>CALLQM010000351.1 GCA_938014855.1 uncultured Clostridia bacterium
TGGGTTCCTTTTCTTGTCTATCAGAACGTATCCTCAATTGTTAATGAGGGGGGCGACACCTTAAGCCGATGAGAACCGGCGTTCGGCTTTGAAGAAGTGGGAATCATGCGCTGTATCGGCAATAAATTCGGGCGCTGGCTCGATATGCTCTATATGCTCAAACAAATCGGAACCTATGAAGAATTCCCCCAGCCGCCCATCCCGACCTCTGCGCTGGATCCCCAGAAAACGAAGGCTTTCCTGTCACAGTGCGTACAAAAAATCAAGGTTTTGTAGCCATTTATAAATTAGCTTTTTTAGAAGGGTTAGAGCGAGGAAGTTTCTTTTCGGAAACTTCCTCGTCTTTTTGCTTTCAGAAAAAACTGTACAAGGTACACAAAACTTGTATTCACTTTTCTTGCTTGTATCCATCTTACAAATTCGGATACAATACGGTAGAATGTATATAAGGGAATCTATCAGCGCAGGGACTGCGCGGTTTTTTGATTGCAAAACATTTGTTTTAATGGATAAAGCGTTTGCATACCTGTGCAGACCGCATGATGAAAAGGAGTTGTGCTAGCATGGATATTCGTTATTCTGCCAATCAGAGAGATTTTAAACGGTATACAACCGAAGAAGTTCGCAAGGAATTTTTAATCGAAAATTTATATGTACCAAATGAAGTGGTCTGTGTTTATTCCCATGTGGACCGCATGGTGACGCTGGGATGCCTGCCGGTGGATCAAACCGTTTCGATCGATAAAGGCATCGACATCTGGAAGAATTTTGGCACCAAGTATTTCTTAGAGCGCCGCGAAATCGGTATCTTTAATATCGGCGGCGCAGGCAAGATCGTTGCCGACGGCGTGGAATACAAGATGGGGTATAAGGATTGCTTATATATCTCGATGGGAACCAAAGAGGTGCTCTTTAGCAGCGACGACGCCAAAAAACCGGCCAAGTTCTACATGGTGAGTGCACCGGCACATAAGCCCTGCAAGACGACGTTCATCAGCATTGCAGATGCCGCCAAACGTCCCTGCGGAGCCGCGGAAACGTCCAACAAGCGCACCATCAACCAGTTTATCCATCCGGATGTTCTGGAAACCTGCCAGCTTTGCATGGGCATGACCGTTTTAGAGCCGGGCAGTGTTTGGAACACGATGCCCTGCCACACCCACGAGCGCCGCATGGAAGTCTATATGTATTTTGACATTCCGGAAGACAATGTAGTGTTCCATCTGATGGGGGAAGGCAAAGAAACCCGTCACGTTGTGATGCAAAACGAGCAGGCGGTCATCAGCCCGAGCTGGTCGATCCACTCCGGATGCGGCACCGCCAGCTACACCTTTATCTGGGCAATGGGTGGAGAAAATAAATAATTTTACGACATGGACAACACCAAAACCGTAGATCTGCGGTAACTCGCCAGAAACCGGCTCTGCCGGTTAGAATAGGAGGAACAGAAATGAAACGTAAAATCATAGCTGCCATTCTGTCCACAGCGATTGCATTGTCCCTTGCCGCCTGCACCGGCGCCGGCCAGACTGCTTCGATTAGTTCGGACGCTCCCGCCGCCGCAGAAAACGCAGATGGGCAGACCGCTCCTGCGGCGGATGCCATTGTACTGAAACTGGCGTTTAACCAGTCGGAAAACCATCCGCAGTATAAAGCACTGTCGGAGATGGGCGAAAAGCTCAAAGAGCAGACAGGCGGAGCGTATGTCCTCGAAATCCATCCGAATGAACTGCTCGGTTCCCAAAAAGACGCGTTCGAACTGGTGCAGAACGGTTCTGTCCAGATGGCCATGGTTGCCAACTCGATCGTTGAAAACGTAAACAAGGATTTTGCGGTTCTGGGGCTTCCGTATATTTACGACAGCCAGGAACATCAGAAGAACGTGTTTACTTCCGGTGTGCTCGATCAGCTGTTTGCGGATACTTCCGCCGCCAACAACGGTTTTGACATGAATCCACCGAGAGTTACCTCATCTTTATCTAATCGGCTACTGTAATACTTTGACGTGCTGACCGCGTTTACCGCTGGTTCCCGCTGTGTCTATACCGACAAGCCGATCCATACTCCGGCGGATCTCAAGGGCTACAAAATCCGCGTGATGGAATCCCCGACGTGCATTTCCATGCTCAACTACATGGGCGGCGTCGGCACCCCGATGAGCCAGGGCGAAGTGTATACCGCGATCCAGCAGGGCACCATCAACGGCGGCGAAAATAACGAGATCACCTATGCGGACCTCAAACACTATGAGGTGGCTCCTTATTTCTCCTATACCCAGCACATGATGGTTCCGGACCTGCTGGTCATCAACACCGATATTCATAACGCCATGCCGGACGACGTGAAAGAAGCGTTCTCCAAACTCATTGTGGAAACCACCGAGCGCGAATTCCAGCTTTGGAACGAGCAGATCGATTCTGCGAAGAAAGCGGCGGTGGAGGGCGGCGCCACGTTTATAGAAGATGTGGACATCAAGCCGTTCCAGGATGCCTGCAAACCGCTGCACGATGAAGTCTGCGCGACTTCGGAAAATGCGCAGAAGCTGTACGATGCGATCCGGGATCTTGCAAAATAAGCAAAGCGATTTTGAAAAAGGAAAGCCTGCCTCCTAATCAGGCGGGCTTTCCCGTTCACACGATACGAACAGAGGAGAGGGGATCACATGACTGCAATTAAGAAGGTGATCGACCGGGCTGTCGAGTGGGTCTGCATTTTTCTGCTGGGCATCATGACGGTTTTGGTTACCTATCAAGTCGTTACCCGTTACTTTTTTAATGCTCCGAGCGCAATCAGCGAGGTGCTGGCAAAATATCTGTTTGTCTGGCTGATCATGATTTGTGGAGCATACGTGTTTGGATTAAGAGAACATATGAATATCGCTTTTCTGCGCGAAAAACTGCCGGTCAAAGCCCGCCTAGTGGTCGAAATGATCAGCGAACTGCTCATCGTTTTATTTGCGCTGACGGTCATGATCATCGGCGGATATAAGGGCGCGGTCAAACAGATGATCCAGCTTGATTCCGCTTTACAGATTCCGGTAGGCGTGATTTATGCGGTTCTTCCGATCAGCGGGATTCTCATCGCATTCTATTTTGTTTATAACATTTCCCGGCTTGCAAAGCAGTTTGCCGCTGCGGGCAGTGAACTAAAGGAAGGGGCGTAATCGCATGAATGCTGCATTATCCGCCGCGATCGTGATGGCCGTTGCGGTCTTTGTCATGCTGGCCATGGGGGTCCCGATCAGCATCAGCATCGGAGGTTCTTCGGTTTTAGCGATGCTTTTGATCCTGCCGTTCGACGGCGCTATGATTACATCCGCGCAGAGAATGTTTACCGGCGTCAATTCCTTTTCCCTGCTTGCCATCCCGTTTTTCGTGCTGGCGGGCAACATTATGAATAACGGCGGCATTGCGTCGCGCCTGATTAACTGCGCAAAGGTCTTTTCGGGCAGGCTCCCGGGTTCTTTGGCGCAGACCAACATCGTCGCCAACATGCTGTTTGGCGCTGTTTCCGGTTCCGGTGTCGCCGCCGCGGCTGCGATTGGCGGAACGATGACCCCGCTGGAAGAAAAAGAGGGGTATGCCAAAGACTTTATTGCGGCGATCAATATCGCGTCCGCGCCGACTGGGATGCTCATCCCGCCGTCGAATACGCTGATCGTCTATTCCACAGTTGCGGGGTCGGTTTCGATTTCCGCCCTGTTTATGGCCGGTTATCTGCCGGGCATCCTCTGGGGGATCGGGTGTATGATCCTTGTGGCGATTCTAGCCAAAAAACGCGGGTATGTTTCCACCCAGAGATACACCGCTAAAGAAGTGCTTAAGCTGTTTTTGGACGCGATCCCCAGCTTACTGCTGATTGTGATTGTCATCGGCGGCATTCTCTGCGGAATCTTTACCGCGACGGAAGGCTCCGCGATTGCAGTTGTGTATTCGCTGATTCTGAGCTTTTTGTACCGCTCGCTAAAGCTTTCCGACCTGCCGAAACTGCTGCTGGAATCCGCAAAAACAACCGCGATCGTTGTATTTATGATCGGGGTTTCCTCGATTATGTCTTGGGTCATGTCTTTTACCAAGATCCCAAGCATCATCGCAAGCGGACTGCTCGGTTTCACCACCAATCCGACGATCATTTTACTGCTGATGAATCTCATCCTGCTGCTTGTCGGCACCTTTATGGACCCAACACCGGCGGTACTGATTTTTACCCCGATTTTCCTGCCGATCTGTATGAGTTTCGGCATGCACCCGGTGCATTTTGGCATCATGATCGTGATGAACCTTTGCATTGGCACCATTACCCCGCCGGTCGGCCCGATTCTATTTACCGGCTGCAAAGTGGGCGATATTACGATCGAGGGCGTGTTTAAAACGCTGCTGCCGTTTTTCTTAGTCACCATTGCGGCGCTGATGATCGTGACCTATCTGCCCATCTTCTCGATGCTCATTCCGAATGCACTTGGTCTTATCAAATAATGATTTCAATCGGGCGCATAATCCTGTGCCTGATTCCTATACAACTTTACTGGAGGTTTTTATTAAATGGACATGAAGGATTTTAGACTTGACGGAAAAGTAGCGCTGGTAACCGGCGCGTCCTATGGAATCGGATTCGCTATCGCCAGCGGATTTGCCGCGGCAGGCGCAAAGATCGTCTTTAACGACATCAAGCAGGAACTCGTCGACAAGGGCCTTGCCGCTTATAAAGAAGCCGGTATCGACGCCAAAGGCTATGTCTGCGACGTGACCGACGAAAAGAAAGTGAACGAATTCGTGGCAAAAATCGAAAAAGAGATGGGCGGCATCGACATTTTGGTTAATAACGCCGGCATCATCAAGCGCATTCCGATGTGCGACATGACCGCGGAAGAATTCCGCCAGGTGGTGGACGTGGACTTAAACGCTCCGTTCATCGTTTCCAAAGCCGTTATCCCCGGTATGATCAAAAAAGGCCACGGCAAGATCATCAACATCTGCTCGATGATGAGTGAACTGGGCCGCGAGACAGTTTCCGCTTATGCTGCGGCAAAGGGCGGCTTAAAAATGCTCACCCGCAACATCGCTTCGGAATATGGCGAACATAACATCCAGTGCAACGGCATTGGACCGGGATACATTGCAACCCCGCAGACCGCTCCGCTTCGCACCGACGGACATCCGTTTAATAACTTCATCATTTCCAAGACCCCTGCAGCCCGCTGGGGAACTCCGGAAGATCTGATGGGACCGGCTGTGTTCTTAGCTTCTGATGCATCCAACTTCGTAAACGGCCATGTGCTCTATGTGGACGGCGGCATCCTCGCTTATATCGGCAAACAGCCTTAATCAATTTTCGATATAGATAGAAAGGATCGGCACTGATGAACGGAATCTTTGCGGCATCGATCACCCCATTCGATTCGTTAAATCGCGTCAACCAAAAAGCGATCGCATCTCTCATCCAGTGGAATTTAAAACAGGGAGCCGACGGTTTTTTCCTCGGCGGCTCCTCGGCAGAATGTTTTCTGCTGACCGAACAGGAGCGGATCGAAGTCTTTGAGGCGGCGTCGGAATTTAAAAACCAGACGACGCTGGTGGCGCATGTCGGCGCAGTCTCGACCGACGAGGCTATCCGGTATGCGCGGGAAGCCAAACGCCTCGGGTTCCAGCATATCGCCGCCACTCCGCCTTTCTATTATGGATTTTCCGCCAAACAGGTGGCGCAGTATTACTACGATCTGTCCGATTCGGTGGATATGCCGGTGCTTATTTATAATTTTCCCGGCAACACCAACCGCCCGTTTGATCTGAGCGACCCAGACACGCAGGCTCTGTTTTGTTCCCGCGCAGTTTTGGGTGTTAAACACACGAACCTCAACCTGTTCCAGATGGAACGCATCCGCCATCTTAACCCGTCGCTCACCGTCATGAACGGATTCGACGAAACGATGGTGGCGGGGCTGGCTCTGGGCGCGGACGGTTCGATCGGCAGTACGTTTAACTTTATGCTGCCGCATTATAAAAAGATATACAATTCTTATCGCTCCGGCGATCGGGAAGGGGCGCTGGCTTTGCAGGTGAAAGCCAACAACATCATGGAGGCGCTCTGCTCGGTCGGGCTGATCCCGGCGATCAAATATGTGCTGACCACGATGGGCATCGATGCGGGTCTGCCGCGTCGACCGTTCCTTGCGCTGGACAGCAGCCAAAAAACATTTTTAAATCAGATTTTAAAAGAAAATCTCGAAAACAATTGATCCTCCTTAAACAATCCTAGCGAAAAGAAGCCTC
>CALLQM010000352.1 GCA_938014855.1 uncultured Clostridia bacterium
ATAGCCTATGGCGATAAGCGCATAAAGACTGCCTAACGAAATGCCGTTTGTTAACTGTTGCATAAATGTCGCCATAGTCATAGCAGCTTACCTCAAATTCAAAATATATTCAGTTTTAGGCAAGCGTACTTTATTATATAGGTACGCTTGCCATTCTCTAAAGCGAAATTATTTCATTTTAACAGTATCAAGGAATGTAAATTTACCATCCTTTACAGTTTTAATGATAGCGACATCTTTATCCGCATCGCCTGTTTCATTGATTGTGATCGCTCCGGTAGCTCCCTGGAATTCCTTTGTTGCGGCAAGCGCATCACGTACTGCCGGGCCATCTGTTGAACCCGCACGCTCGATCGCATCCAAGGCAAGCATATAAGCATCATAGCCCAATGCAGCAACAGAGTCGATATTGCCTTCTTTCTCGGGATATTTATTATTATAAGCTTCTACGAATTTTTTGCCCTCATCATTTACCGGATTTTTGTCGTCAAAGAATGTTGTCATAATGGCACCTTCAACATCCGATCCACCAACTTCAATAAACGGACCGGTTTCCCAAGTATCACACCCAATAAATGGCGCTGTAATGCCTTGAGCACGTGCCTGTTTAACAATCATTGCAGATTCTGTGTAGTTTCCAGGTGCAAAGATCGCATCGGGATTTGCTGATTTTAAATTCGCAAGTATGCCGGAAAAATCCGTGTCATTTGTTTGATAGCTGCCGCCATCAATGACCTCTCCGCCTTTTGATTTAAAGTTTTCTGAAAAAATCTTGACTAATCCAGTTGAATAATCGTTTGACACTTCTTGAATTACCGCTACTTTTTTAGCACCAAAGTTATCTGCGCAATAATTTGCTACAATACGGCCTTGATCCGTATCAATAAAGCAGACACGGAAATAATAATCATTTCCTTGGGTAACAAGCGGATTGGTACAAGAAGCACCAATTGCAGGAACTTGATTGGTTTTTACCAAGTCTCCTGCTGCAATTGAAAGAGAGGAACCCCATGATCCAAGAATACAGGCAACATTTTCTTTTTCAATCAGACGTGCTGCTGCTGTCGTAGCCTCAGCCTTATCGGATTTATTATCTGCCTGCACCAGTACGACCTTTTTGCCTAAAACTTCCGGACGAATTTCATTGGCAAGCTTCATTCCTTCCACTTCCAACTGTCCACCCGCTGCATTTGCGCCGGTCAAAGGTTCAAAAATGCCGATTTTAATAACATCTTCGTTTGCTGAACCCGACTCTTTAGCCGTTTCAGAACTACAACCTGCTAATGTTCCAATTGCGAGAACTGCTGCTATTGATGCCGCTAGAAACCTTTTCATCTCATTTTCCTCCCTAAAATTAATGTAGGAATTTGGCAACAGAAAAAAACAGTTGTCTTTCAATTGCATACACTATATTATAGCAAAAAAGGTACGAATTGCAAGATTAGTTAATAAAATAACTTGATGTTTTATTTTTTTGTTTAATATTAACAAACTCACTCTTAATAAATTTAGAATGTTTGTAAAAACCTTTAATCATAAGTAAAAAAGCCTGACTAAAAAGTCAGGCTTCTTTACAATAATAGTATTCTTATTATTAATATGTTTTATTTTGCAGTGGACGAAACTCTCGTACTTTTTTGAGCAAGAAATAAAGCAGCGCTGTTTCAATTGGCAGCATCAAAATATTTTTAAAAAGACGCGCACCAACTAATACAAAGAATGCCTTTCCATACATCATCGAAAGCCACAGAGGCGTCAGTGTCAAATTGATCACTACAGTGGTCGTGAGTTTAGCCGCAAAAACGCGTCCCAGTGTTACGGGTTTTTGATATAGAAAAACACCATAAATGAATCCCAGCAAGAATTCATTTAAAGTAAATCCCGGGAAAAATGCGCCTGCCGGCGGTCCAACCAAAAACTTCAAGATATCTGTCACAGCGCCAATGGAACCTGTAAGCACAGGACCATACAGCATTCCAGATACACCAACCGTGATAAATGAAAATCCAACTTTTTGTGTAAGACTAAGTACTACCGTAAATTGATTCAAAATCACGTTTAAAGCAGCAAGCATTGCTGCTCCTGTGAGTGAAGTTACTCTACGCAATTCCTGAATCGATGCATTAACCAGTGTCGGTATTTTGGCTATTTCCTGAAAAAGCGACTGAATTGATTGCAACATTAATAAACCTCCTTTCATGTAACATCATTGCTACATGAAAAGAGGGAGCACTCTTTGGATGCAGCAGCGGGATGCGAAAACTGTACCGCAAGTTTCCTTTTCGTCCATCCGACAACTCCCCGTTCGGATAGCACTTAACGCACAATTTTCTACTCTGCTAATGAGATACTGCTATCATATCCTATTTTCTTTAAAATTGCAAGGGTTTTGCATAAATATCTACTACAATTTTTGACATAATTCACTAATAAATAGTTTAGCAATTATAATTATTTCTTTAATTTATTACACAATATGATTTGTTACTTGATATATCGTATTCTTATTTTGATAGTTCCACAAAATAGATTCATCGGGATCTTGAATGATGATACCATTCGTGCCATCAACAATAATGTTTTGTTTGTCTTTCAATTGTGAACGATGAATTCCTGTTTTTACAACGGTTGGAATACCCATTGCGCGGCAAATAATTGCAGCATGAGATGTTTTTGATCCTTGAGAAGTAAAAATTGCTAATACTTTATCAGGGTCTATTTGGATTGCTTCACTGGGCAGTAAGTCCGATGCTGCCAAAACAACACAGTCCTCCCCTTGGTAAAGTTCTTGTTCTGGTGCATTGGATAAAATACGTATCATGCGTTGGGAAATGTCCTCAATGTCTGCACTTCGTTCTTGCATATAAGAATTATCCATTTTGCGGAACATTTGAGAATATTGCTTTTCTGTTTGAATAACTGCATATTCTGCACAAACATGCGTAAGTGTGATTGCAGATTCAATTTGCTTAACATAAGCCTCATTTTCCAGCATCATTTGATGAATGCTAAAAATCTTAGATTCATACGATCCTACCTTGTTTAGTGCCTCATCTTGTAACTGTTTAAGATTCTTGATTGCAAGCTTACGTGCTTGATGAAAACGTAATCGTTCTACCGTCGTATCTTTAATTTTTTTGTGTTTTACCTCAAAAGTCTTTTGATTAGCGATACACAGTTTCCCAATTGCAATGCCATTGCAGACCCCAACTCCAGCAATCTGTATCATTTCGCGCTCCTCCATTAAAACAGATATTTGCCGCAAAATAGCATAAAAGCAAAAAGACGGTTACATCATTACATACGTATTTTATTCTCATAATATAGCAAAAGAACCCCGATTTGCGGAGTTCTTTTGCTAATTTCATTATTTTTGCTCAAATGCTAAGTTATCAAATGCTTCCGCTTGGAATATTAGGCTTTCACTCGCTGGATATTCAATTTTAACACGGTCGCCTTCTTTGGTGAGCGCTAATTCATCACTTAACATGGATGGAACAACAAATATTTTGTCCTGATGTTCCTCAAGAATCATTTTATAAACGGTATCTCCTTCTACCAATTCAGGAGCAATACGCAGAATCGTTCCTGATACACGCTCTGTTTCACCCTCCTCAGTTACGGTAGCAATCCTGCCACTCTTTAACCCTGAGCGATAATCACGAACAGCAAGTTGAACGGTTTCTCCGATACCTACAATCGAATAATTCGTAACGGAAACAAACGCAAACTGCTTAATCAGCCCCGCCTGATCTTTTAATGCCATAAAATATGTCGGCTGACCATCAACATTTAAAATAAGCGGAAAAGTTGCAGAATAATTTAAATGCTGTACTTTGCCCTGCGCAGAACTCATAGCTGCATTTTCGGTGGCACCAGCCATTTGATAAACCATTGATTCTTTCGTAACCATATCAACCATGATAAAGCCAATAGCACTTTCATCCGAGCTGACACTTGTCATACCCGTAAACAAATAACAGCGATCGTTATTATATACGATTATATGACCAGCTGATGAGCGAAATTTGTCTTTATCTGCGAAGTTCAGCCAACCACGTACAAATTCACCTTTGTTATCAATTTGGTTAACAATAAAATCTTCCGGCTGAATACGGTCAACCCATTCCGGCAGATTATCAATGGAGTATTTTGTCATCTCGCCTGTGCTTGCATTTACAATCCAAGCTCCAGTCGCTTCCGGTAAATTGAATCCACGCAAGTTACGGTAGGTAGTATATACCCAGTAAGGCTGGCCATCATCATCAATCTCAAAAGAAGGGTCGGCAATTCCATCAAACCAAGCTCCTCCAAAACGCGTGTGTCGTTTAATATCATGCAGCAGATAATTGTTGGGCTGGTATTTTACGCGATAATCTTCTACATATTTGACATCATTCACATCGGTAGCAGACACCATAATATAACCCGGTGTACCGGAAAGATTTGTCAGCCATTTAAAAACGCCAGAATGGTAAAGCGGTACCGCCCAAACCAATTTTCCATCCACTTTTTGAATGGTCGCATCGTATTGTCCAATAATAACCTGGCTGCCAAGTCCGGCACGTTCCCCCAATTTTTTATCAGCAAGATTAAGCGCTAAAGTTTTATCAACAATCGGAACCTGTGATAAATCCACTGCCTGCATGTTACTGGAAAACTGCATCACTTGTGATTCGCCTAATTGGTCGCGATATCCTTTCCAATTAAAAATAAAGGATGATGCAATAATCATTCCTATAAAAAAGACCCACGGCAGTGCTAAAAGTACTTTTGTCCATTTAGGTAACTTTTCATTCGGTACGTAGTTAAATGGTCTTTCCGCTCTTCCCCGAGCGCCCGGGAAGAACTGAATGGTTACTTCTCCAAAATGGAACAGTGCCCAAACACCAACAAAAGCTGTAATGACAACAGCCCAAAAGAACGCTCCATCAGCATAAAAAAACGGGTTGAGGTTTGGTGCCTCCGCAAAGATATAAAGTCCCGTCAGAATCAGCATAATTAAAAAAGTAAGAAGTTTGTATTTTTTTAAATTCACGACATACACTCCCAAAATAAAGCATTTGCTCTTTTTAATGATTATAGCATATTTTTACCATTTTAGGCAGTTTTTCTTAAAAAATATGAAATTGAATTTATATAGGACTTCTCTGCAGTTGACGCAGAAAGAAAAAACCGTATAATGAATGATTGTAGAGAATGAATCGATAACATCGTTGCACAGCGGCGTCTTTCATCAATTTTTTATGTATAAATATTCGTAATCAGGGAGGCTTTTAATGAAGAATTGGAAAGTGTATGCCACTCTTTTTGCTACCTTTTTTAAAATTGGAGCATTTACATTTGGAGGCGGCTATGCGATGGTACCCTTGATTCAAAGAGAAATGGTAGATAGTCATGGGTGGTTAAGTGATGATGAAATCCTAGACATGCTGGCCATTGCAGAATCAACCCCCGGCCCTATTGCGATTAATTCTGCCACTTTTGTTGGTTACAGAGTTGCAGGAGTGATAGGAGCGGTATTTGCAACACTAGGAACCATTTTACCCTCTTTTATCATCATTTCTATTTTATCACAATTTATAACGTATTACACAAAAATTGAGTGGTTAACTTGGATCTTTGATGGTATTCGTGCCGGTGTTGCTGTTTTAATCTTAAATGCTGTAATGAAATTATTTAAGCAATGCCCAAACACCGGTTTTGTATGGTCTATCATGATTCCATGTTTTATTTTAGCGGCATTCTTTCATGTTGATGTCATCTTATTATTGGCAGCTGCCGGAATAATAGGCATTTTGCGGCAAATTTGGATACTCAAAAAGGAGGACCATACATGATTCTCCTTTTTATAACATTTTTTAAAATTGGATTATTTACGTTTGGCGGCGGCTATGCCATGATTCCGATGATTCAACAAGATGTTCTCAAGCATGGATGGCTTACACAAAACCAACTAATTGACTTCATCGCTATATCTGAATCTACCCCGGGGCCGTTTGCGATCAATATTGCTACGTTTGTAGGTGTTTCCCAATACGGAATATTAGGTGGTATATTCGCCACTTTGGGAGTTGCCTTGCCTTCTTTCCTCATTATTTTAATAATTGCGCGATTTTTCACACGCTTTCAAGACAATGTATGGATTAAGTCTTTGCTTTTTGGCTTAAGACCTGCTGTGGTGGCATTGATCGCAGAGGCTGCTCTTCCCATTTTACATGCACATCTTTTTCATACCGGTGTCTCCAGCCTCCGGTCTATGTTGCTT